>CAMTWI010000003.1:0-127443 GCA_947085505.1 uncultured bacterium | reverse complement strand
CTCCCCGAAGCATTTCGCTGATTAGTCGCGTCCTTCATCGCTGTCGCAAGCCTAGGCATCCACCGTGCACCCTTCATGTCTCCTGTGCGGAAACCTGAACACCACTTTCTAACGATTGTGTGATTCTGCAATATTCATTCCGTTAGAGTGTACGCGAACGCACACGCCTAACGGCGTTGATTACCTATTTGCATATTCGTCTGTCAACGATCCCGTGTTTCGGCAAGAAAAAAGCCCCTTCCGGGGCGGTATGGCCAAGTCGTGAAGACCCAGTCGTTACCCGCTCCGTTTGGTTAGTAATTTCTTGGCTTTAAACACGTATTAGCGAGTATACGCGGCCCTAAAACAGCTGTCAAATCCTCATAGACCCCTCACCTTCCCTATGAGTCCTGTCACGAGAAAAGCCCCGAAGAATCGGGGCTTTTCTGCTTCCAAAGGAAGTGCTACTTGATTTCGTTCTGTATACGCTCGATGTACTTGCTTGCCGCTGCCTGACCACCCAGACCGAACGCGAGACCGAACGCGAGCGCGAGCGCTACGACGATACCCGTAAACAGGGTCTGAATTAATGGCGAGACACCAAGGCGCTCAAGCGCAACGAGGATCGCGAAGATCCAGATGGACCAACGAGCAACCGCACCGAGAAGGTTCGCTGCGCGGATGCCAGCAGCACGAGCGGCTCCTGCAACAACGCGCTGAGATGCCTCTGCGATGACCGCAGCCACGAGGAGGATGAACACCGCGACGATAACCTGCGGAAGGTAGCCGAGGACGACACCAGTAAGGAACGCGGTTACCTGCGTGAGGCCGAGTACATCAAGAGCTGCCACGAGGAAGACGATGATGAAGAACCACTTCACGAGGAAGCCGAGGAAGGCACCCGAATCGAGGGTGAATCCTGCACGATCAACAACACGCTCAACGCCTGCAGCGCGGAGTGCTTGATCAACACGAAGCGAACCAACGACCTGCGCGACGAGGCGGCCAATGCCAGCACCGACGAGCCAGCCGATAACGAAGATGACGAGCGCAACTACTAAGTTAGGGATGAACGAGACGAGTCCGTAGAACAAGTTCTGGAAGGACTGTGTCAGAACATCTGCCCAGGTGTTTAGAAACATAGGATGTGGGTTATCGAATTAGCGGCATAATTCCGTTAATACCCTAAGTGTAGCAAGGTGAAGCCTTCAGGAAGGGGGGTATGTGGACAGTCCGAGAAACGCAAAAGGCCGGCTTTCTAGCCGGTCTTTGTGGTTGCGAGGCCGATCTTGTCGACGATTACCCGGTTCGGATAATCGAATACGTCGCGCAACAGGCGGTCATAGACACCAATGCGGTACTTGAATTGCTCTGTGGTGAAGCACGCGTAGCGCAATTCCCTACCGAGCTCGGCCTC
This sequence comes from uncultured bacterium, assembly GCA_947085505.1. GTDB lineage: Bacteria > Patescibacteriota > Minisyncoccia > Phycocordibacterales > Phycocordibacteraceae > C7867-001. The sequence continues at coordinate 126,047 of CAMTWI010000003.1, read as the reverse complement.
AAGCGCGTGGATTGCGGTAGCGAGCGGACGCTCTTCCATACGATCGCCCACGATGAGCACATCAAGCTTTGACTCGAGTGCGCCCGTAAAGAGCCCTGAGAGAACTACGAGCTTTACGGTACCTGCCTTCTTAAAGGACGTAACGATCGCTGAATCACTCACGTCAGTCGTCGTGCGCAGAAACACGCGCAACGCATCGTAATGCGGAAACCGCTTATCAGCACTATACCCTACCGGACTCTTCCCCGTCTTCTTCCGGAGAATACCGGCTTTCGTAAGCGCCGTCAGTTCCTTGCGGGTCACGTCCTTCGTGAGACGAGCGCGGAACGCTGCTTCTGTGGCGAGGAACGTTAGATCGTCATTAAAAAGGAAGAGTCGCAGGAGCTTTACCCGCGCAGCAGAACCGAAGAGACGTGACAGGTGGTCCATGAACGTTGGGGCATTGTACCCACTTCCGTAGGGCAGGCGCAACCTTGACAGAATGTGTCAGTTAAACACCAGGAAAAACGTTTCCTGCCTCTCATGAGTAACGAATGAACGAATTGTTTGGGCCCCCATGCGGTATATGAGACTATAGGGTGATATGACCCTTACCCCCCGACACAAACTCCTTATTGGTATCATGGGCGCACTGCTTCTTGTTGGCCTTGTCCTCTATATGACACAGGACCTTTGGAACCCGCCACCAGACAATACTACGTATCACGATAACGCCTTCTCGTTTGTGTATCCACGCATCTACTCTGCTCTAGAATACGATTCTAGCGCGGTGGGTATTAGAGAAAACGTGGAGGGCATGCTCACTCCGTTGGTTGAAGTAATTCGCTACCAGAGTGACCCTGATGTCGCACTTCCTGCGAGCTACGACATGTTCGTAGAGAGGCAGGCATTAGCCCTCTGTGGCTCGGACGGACCCGTTGAAGGTCTTACCTGTACAGACCTCGTTCGGACGCCGTACACAAGCGCCCAGGGACTCGTAGGTGAGGAACTTTCCTTAACGCTCAAGCGCACGAACCTCGAGAGCGGTACAACGACCTCGGAAACATACGCACCACTCTATGTCTTCAACGCTACCCTGCCCGTTGAGGATCCTGAGGATACCCTCCGGTATCGAGCGGTATTCGTATACCCTTCGTTCTCTTCTGCAGCCTCCGGGAACAGCAACCCTGGGCTCTTGAAGCAGATTATTGACTCTCTGCTTATTCCAGACGGGGTTAGTACCGTTGTCGGTCGGTAAGGGGTAATACAAAAGAACGTCCGGGCATTCACCCGGACGTTCTTTTTGTGACGTTAGTTCCCTTACTTAAGGGTAACCTTGCCGCCAGCCTCTTCGATCTTCGCCTTGAGGGCGTCTGCATCGTCCTTGCCAACGTTCTCCTTCACTACCGAAGGAGCACCGTCAACGAGGTCCTTTGCCTCTTTGAGACCAAGTCCGAGAATCTCCTTCACGGCCTTGATAACCTGGATCTTGTTTGCGCCAGCGTCAGAGAGCTCAACAGTGAAGGTGCTCTTCGCATCCTCACCACCCGCTGCTCCACCACTTGCCGGCCCTGCTACCGCAACTGCGGAAGCTGATACGCCAAACTTACCCTCAAATACCTTCACGAGCTCCGAGAGCTCAAGAACGGACATCTCCTCGATTGATGCAACGATCTTCTTGAACTTCTCAGGAACCTCTACAGAAGCCTCTTCAGCAGCTGGTGCTGGAGCTGCTGCCTCCTCTACTGCAGGAGCCGCCTCTGGGGCAGCCTCCTCCTGCTTTACATCTTCTTCAGCCATAAATAATACGGTTAGGTTCTAGTCTAATGGTTACGCTGCCTTCTTCTCGGCAATCTTGTCGAGCGCAATAACGAGACCCTGGATTGGGCTGTTGATTACGTTTACGAACATGCCGCGGAGTACTGGTACCGGAGGGATGGTCGCAATAGCATTCATGCCAGCTGCGTCCGTAAACTTCCCATCAAAGATACCTCCCAAGATTGAGAGTGCTCCCTTGTGCTTCTTGCCATGCTCAAAGATATCTCGAGCCGCCTGTGTCGCGTCGTCCGAGCTCCACGCAATCGCTACCTCTCCGGGAAGTTCAGGAATCTCTCCCTGGTATCCTTTATCAGAAAGCGCTTTGCGGATAAGGGTCTTCTTAGCTACATAGTAGCCAACCCCACCCTCACGAAGACTCTTGCGCATAGCGCTCGTGTCCCCTACTGAGAGGCCCTTGAAGTGCACGAAGACGACCGACGCTGCGTCCTTTACGGAATCAGCAATCTTCTCGATAACTTCCTGCTTCTTTGCTTTGGTTATTGCCATGCTGTGTGTTTGGTTCGTACGAAACGGACAACGGTCCCGTAAAGGGACCATTGTGAGGAGAGATTCGACCGGTTCACGCCAGATATGATAATGGCGATCCCCTTTCGTTCCTCGGCAGGGCTTATGGGTGCCTGCTGTCTTCGGTCCGTACCAGAGCACTCTACCCTCTTAGGCGACTTGAGGCAACTAGGCACCAACGAGCTGCATCCCAAAGAGAGAAAGGCCAATGATTATGGCGAAGACCGTGAGGAACTTAAGAAAGTGGAAGAAGTAGTCCATGAAAGTCGGTACGTGAGCCTCGTGATTCGTGCTTGATTTTCTTGAGCATACCACGGCATTTCCCACGGCTTCCCCGAAGACTATCGAAGTGTAAGTTCTTTAGACAGCAACTAATCGTTTCGCTAGATACGCGCGATAAGGAACAATAGGTAGCAAACGTATGCCACCAGGAAAAGGAGTCCTTCGCGTTTACCGAATGTGTTGTTCTTACTAAATTTCACTACAAGAAAAAGTGCGAGTGCCGATGCGGCAGTAACAGCAAGATCAGGGCCAAGTGCAATGTCGAATGCAACCGGCTTTATAAGCGCTGCAATGCCAAGTATGGCCAAGAAGTCGAAGATGTTTGAGCCCAGTATGTTGCCGATAGCGAGTGCTTGTTTGCCGCGGAGTGCGGCCCGTATAGTAACCGTTAACTCTGGCAGTGAGGTACCTATACCCACAATGGTGAGGCCGATGAGTGCTTCGCTCATGCCCGCTGATTGCGCCATCGCTACCGCACCATCAACCACCCACTGTCCGCCAAGCAGCACGCCCGCGACACCGAGGAGACTATAGCCAAATGCATTCCTAAGCGGCAGGAGGTCTTTTACCTCTTTTACATTAGGAAGATCTCTATCCTTCACGAGCTGATAGAGCCACCACGCAAACATAAGAATGAGCACCCCTCCTTCAAACCGGGAAATAATCCCGTCAGCAAGTGCAAAGAACCCAACCGCAATAATGGCAACAAAGTTCCATACGAGATCACGGTCCACCCACTGCTTCTTAAATGAAAGCGGTACGAGAACTGCGGATAGGCCGAGAATCGCAAGAATATTAAACGTGTTCGAACCCATCACTGTCCCGAGTCCCACGTCCCCTCCCCCTGTAAGGTGTGCCGTAATGGTTATAGCGAGCTCGGGAAGCGAGGTGCCAATTCCTGCAATCAGGAGGCCGATGAGGAATGGTGACACACGGAGACTTTTTGCTATTACCGTTGCACCGTCAATAAGCAGGTCCGCGCCTTTTAGAAGGATGACGAACCCTACGATAAACAAAAGTACCGAAACTAACATTCCAGCTAGTATAGCAAAAACCCCACGGCGTACCGTGGGGTTTTTTGCTTTTCTTAGGTTTCCCTAAGCTACCTCATTCACTTCAAGCTATCGAGACGTATCTCGAAGGGCTATTAGTTAGCGATGTAGACCGCGTTGGTGCGGAAGTCCTGGTTGCTTGCATCAATCGTGAGGCCTGCAGTTGCAGTCGCGTTTGTAGCAGCGAACCTAACCTTATCAAGGCGAACACCGAAGGTGCCTGCAGCTGATGGGTCAAGCGTTACCGTGAGCGTGAACGTCTCGGTAGTGCCCTGTCGAACGATGTAGCGTGTACCGCCATCAAGCGTAGCAGTCGAGGTGAGGATTGCTGAGATGGTTCCAGCATAGCTGTCACCGAAGATAACAAATCCTGCACCCTCAGTAGTTGAGGAAGCTGCAACATCGTCGATGAATGCATTGTCCTCAAGAGCTGTTACGTCGAACCTAATGGTGTAGGTACCGATGGTTGAAGAGGCTGCAGAACCAGGAGTCGATACAGACTGACTGGTGGATACTGCCTTAGCTGCGATACCAGAGAGAGCCGTTGTGTGAGTCTTTCCGTCCGCAGAACCGGTAACCGTAGAAGCGTTTCCACTGTCTACACCTTCAGCAACGAGGTCATCAGCGTCAAGAGAGAACGTGAGTGATCCTGCATTTGCGGCGCGCGCAAGAGTGATTTTGAGCTCAGCCTGGATCTTGTCCTTACCTCCAACCTCAACGTCGACAGCGTCGAACGTGATAGTGCCGGCGGCATTGACTGTTCCACGGAACTCATCACCATCGATGACGAGGTACGCGTTTCGGATGTCATTCATTACAGTGCCAGAACTTGTTGCAACATCGATAGTGACGTCGGTGATGAGGGTGTCCACATCATCGCGCTCCTCGATATCGAACTTGAACACGCTGTACTTACCTGATTCCTTATTCGCGTCTGCGACGAGAATAGCTGCAGCAGGGTTGCTGCTGCTGAGGCTAAGACGGAGTGTTCCGTTCTTCTCAGCGTTGAAGCCGAAGGATACAGTTTTAGCATTTGCTCCGGTGTACTGCTGGATGCCCTTGCTATCAACAGCACGAACTCCGCTATCGCGGACCGAGACGGTGAACGTCTGGGAAAGATCTGCGACCCTGATTCTGCTGTTAATGTCGAAGGCGAAAGTAAGTGCCGCTGTGTCTCCTGCATCAACTACATAGTCGAGGTCAGTGAGCACAATCGTGTACTTGTTTCCGGACTTGCTCCAGTCACTACGCGAGGTAGAACGCTTGTCAGAAAGCTCATCGCCGTCTGCCCATACGGACACGCGGTCGATGTAGTTCCATGGAAGCATGCTAAGGGTGCTAGAAGCAGCCTCAACAGTAAGCTCGATGCGCTCGACGCGAACGTCGCCATCCTTAACATCGAACTCAGCTGTTGCTACCTCAACCTCTACCTGTCCTTCTGAACCATCAGATGCCTCGCGGCGAAGTTCGAAGGAAGAGAGGCGAGCCTCGCCTCCAGAAAGACCGCTGGTAGAACCAGAGCCAGATCCGGAGCAAGGAGCACCTGTAGTGGAGCTAAACGCAGCGCCGGCTGAACAGCCAGGAACTGTGCTAGAGCCACCACCAGTAGACGGACCTGCTGCGTTTACATGAGCGCGAGTGATCGGGCCAAAGTAACCTACAGCCGGTGAGATACCGTTAGCAGACTGATAAGCTGCGACAGCTGCCTTAGTCTGTGAACCGAAGTATCCGGTTGCGCCAGCTGGGATGCTGAAACCCTTAGCGATGAGGAAAGTCTGGAGAGACGTTACCGCGACTCCAGTCGAACCAACCGTAAGGTCGTTCATGAACGTAAGTGCCGTAGTCGTGCTTCCGCTAGTCGTCGTCGTGGTCGTGGTCTGAGCGCCTGCTACTGGAGCAAGTGCTGCAAACGAACCAAGAACGAGTCCTGCGACAGCAAGAGCTGCGAAGATCTTCGCGATCATTGTGTTGCTAGTTGCAATCATATTTTTTGTAAGTAGTTGAAGTACGTGCGCGGTACGTCTAGTAATAATTCGTATCGCGTACGCACCTTTAATCTCTCTTTGTAATCTCCTCCCCTCCCCGAGAGGAAGGGAGTGAGTTTTCGAACGGTTCACACTATCCGACAGGGCGCACTATCGACGAGCGTCCCATCGGCTAGTTGGCGAATGATCATTCATTCAAGCGTTCATCCATTTCTATCAAAAGCATCCGTTTCAGGCACCCGTCTGTTCATGAAGACGGGTGTGCCTGCAGGTTCTTACACCGCAGGACTTTTGTTCACTATTCCTTTATCAAGGATCCCTTCTTTCAGGGTCGTATCAGCCGTTTCAGAATCCCGCGGTTCGGATAGAACCGAACGCGCGGGTGTATACCTAGTATACAGAGATACGAGCGATAGACCCTGCAAAAACGTTGTGGATAACCGTGTTTTCAGCTAAACGCAAAACAGACCGTTTCCGGCCGTTTAGAACACCTAGCTCCCTGCAGTTACCACGCTCAGTATAATAAGCTTATTTAAGGTTTTCGTCAATGAAGCCTTCACGCGAAACTAAGCCATCTCGTAGGTAGTCCAGCGGCGATCCCCCTTCCTCTTCACAACCCCTTCAGTGACTAAACCGGATAGTTCTCGCTGTATAGTTTTCTCGCTTACGTCGCGCACAATCATGGAGATATCCTTTATATAGGAAGGACCCTTCGAGCGCAGGACCGCGAGGATACTCTCTCGACGATCTCCATTAGTACTTCCCTTTTGTGCTGAAGATACGTCTGTTTTGGATGTGTCCTTTATGTGTCCTTTAGACTGTCCTTTATACTCAGCGATGTCATGGGCACCAAGATCCGAATCATATGTGATGCGCGCAACTGATCGGAGACTGCTTCGCTCACGGGATTCACTCACCGCAGATGCTTTCGCAAGTGACGCGAGAGACGGAATCTCATCGAGTACCAGACGAGGTTCTTCATAGCTTACGATCTCTGAAAGCAGCTGATGGGCTTCTCGTACAATGAGATCTGCGTTCATGCTCGACAGCATACCTCCGGTGCGTGCAATTGAAAGAATACTTGAGAGCGCAAGAAGCTCACGTGAGAGTGCGTCACGCGATGTAGTTGGAGGAAGTACGGAAGCATCGACAAGACCGAGTGCGATGCGTTCAATCCGGTCCTTTAACGCAGGTGACTCTGCGAATGCTGGACTGATTAGATGGATGGCTTTCGCGAGTCGCTCAGCCTTCTTGTAAAGGTATACGCGTCTAATGTCCTTTTCAAATACTCCTGAGAATATTGGTTTATCAAGGACAAAATCACTAAAGTCAGCATTGTTTTTATATGCCTTCATCGCATGCGAATCCCTGTTCTGTCCTTTATCGCTCATGATGTCCTTTATTGCGTCAAGGTCAGTATATGTCCCATAGGACATCATCGCAACAACGTTATTAGACAAGCAGACAAAAGGCTTTCCGGTACGCACCGAATCTGGTGCGGTGCTAGAATACGTATATGAAAAAGCGCCGGAAGCGCCGCGATGCGGACAACTATCGAGCTCTCGCCAAATGGACGACGGGCATTGTGCTTATCGCTTTCGGTCTAATCTTTGCATTGGCTTGTCTTGGTCTCGCTGGTCTTGCTGGAACTGCCATCTTTGGGTTTGGTTTCAGCGTGATCGGCGTCGCGGCTTTTCTTCTACCGGTACTCCTTATAGGTGTGGGTCTCTCGGTTATGCTTGAGCGGTCGTTCCTCGCTCCCCTCACCGCAGCCGGTATCGTACTTATCATCATCGCCACCCTCACCTTCCTTGGCATCATCACAGACGCTCTTGGAGGTGTCGCTGGTACCTCTCTTGGACATGCTGCCGCAGAGCTCTTTGGTGTTGCAGGAGCTGTTATCATCCTGCTCGCTATCATTGCCATTGGCCTCATCATCGCCACCGACGTCGTTGCGCTTCTACGCGTATTCAAAGAGGCAGCTGATGCGACGAGCGACAAGATTGCTTCCATAAAGCTTCCTCGGCTTTCTGAGAGGAAGGCTGCAGACGATGAGGAACAAGAGGTTGAGGAAGACGACGAGGAACCTGCTACCGAAGACGAAGAAGCTCCTGAGAAAGAACCGGTCGTAACTATGTTCAACCAAGCTTCGTCCGTAAGCACCGACCCCTCTATCCCAAACTTTGACGCAGAGTACGAGGCACCTCCCCTCTCCCTTCTTGGAGAAGATAAAGGAAAGCCAGGTGTCGGGGACATTAAAGCGAATGCGAACATTATTAAGCGTACCTTCCAGAACTTCGGTATTTCCGTAGAAATGGACGAAGTCTCGGTCGGTCCTACCGTTACCCGTTACGCTATTAAGCCGGCCGAAGGTGTCCGTCTCCAGAAAATCGTTGGGCTTCAGACAAATCTTGAGCTCGCACTGGCCGCACACCCGGTTCGTATCGAAGCCCCAATCCCTGGGAAGTCTTTGGTTGGTATCGAAGTCCCGAACGCATCCAAAGCAATGGTTGGTCTCGGAGGCGTTATTGGCGCTGCCGAATGGTCCTCATCAAAGAAACCGCTTCTGGCTGCCGTTGGTCGTGACATCACCGGAACCCCGCACTACGTGAACGTCGCAAAGATGCCGCACGGCCTTATTGCAGGTGCAACCGGATCCGGAAAGTCTGTGGCAATCCACGCCGTTATTACCTCCCTCCTCTTCAGGAACGGCCCGAACCAGCTTCGCTTCATCATGATTGATCCGAAGCGTGTTGAACTTACGCTCTATAACGGTATCCCCCACCTCCTGACGCCAGTTATCACCGACCCTAAGAAAGCTATCTTTGCTCTTAAATGGGCAGCAAAGGAGATGGAACGTCGATACACCATTCTCGAGGACCGCCAAGTTCGCGACATTGAGTCCTATCACACGACTGTCGTTGAGCCTGCCAAGAAGCGTAAAGCGAAAGAGATCCCTGAGGCCATGCCGTACGTCGTGATTGTTATCGACGAGCTCGCCGACATCATGCAGAGCTACCCGCGTGAACTTGAGAGTGCCATCGTCAGGCTTGCACAGATGTCCCGTGCGGTCGGTATCCACCTGATCCTCTCGACCCAGCGTCCTTCAGTTAACGTCATTACAGGTCTCATCAAGGCGAACGTCCCTACTCGTCTCGCGCTTCAGGTAGCGAGCCAGATCGACTCGCGCACCATCCTCGACGCTTCTGGTGCAGAGCTCCTTCTTGGCGCCGGCGACATGCTCTACCAGTCGGCAGATATGCAGAAACCAGTTCGCCTTCAAACTGCGTACATTAGCGAGCAGGAGGTGAAGAAGGTGGTGAGTTTCTTGAAGGCACATAATGCCGGTTCCCTCTCAAGTCTTGATCTTGGTACGGGCACCGGAGGAACCGGTGTCCACGAAGCAAATGACGCGATTATGCTCGCAGGAGAAGACGACGATGTAGACGACGACCTCTACGGACAAGCCCGTGAAGCTGTTGAAGAAGCCGGCCGTGCCTCTACCTCCTACCTCCAGCGCAAACTGCGTATCGGCTACTCTCGTGCCGCACGCCTTATGGACCTTCTCGAAGAAAAGGGTGTCATCGGCCCCGCTGACGGGTCACGGCCTCGCGAAATCTTGAGTACAGGTGGAGCAACAAGTACCGACGAAGACGAACTATAGCTATGCCTACACGCTCTATCGCTGCCCTATTCCTACTTGCACTCCTCGCGTATGGCGCAGTGGCGGCGTGGCCACTACTCACAGGCCCACAAATCGCTATCGATTCTCCTAATGAAGGGGTCCTTGAAGACGGGCATGCATACATTGAGGGACGGGCGTTGCATACTAAAACACTCTGGCTTAATGGAGCACCGCTCCTTATGGACGAATCTGGCAATTTCAGTGCACTCATTACCCTCCCTTCAGGGGGCGCTATACTATCCCTAACCGCAACCGATCGGTTCGGGCGCGAGATAACCGAACGGCGATCCGTGTTCGTTAATTAACTTTTCCTACCATGCCTGCAAAGAAACCAGCCAAAAAAGCCCCGAAGATCCTTGCGTCTAGCGAGGTAGTTGAAGGAGCAAGTGCTGCTGATACTAAGCAGCGTGCTATTGATCTTGCTATCAAGGAGATTCAGACCAAGTTTGGCGACGAGTCGATTATGACCTATGGCAGCGGCAAGGTAGCAGCAATCGATTCCATTCCTACAGGCTCTCTTGGTCTTGATGCTGCACTCGGTATCGGCGGACTCCCCCGCGGCCGCATCATCGAGATATTCGGCCCTGAGTCTTCAGGAAAGACAACACTCGCACTGCATGTAATTGCTGAGGCACAGAAGAAAGGGGGTATCTGTGCGTTCGTCGACGCTGAGCACGCACTTGATCCAGAATACGCACGAAAGATTGGTGTAAAACTCCCTGAGCTCCTTATCTCGCAGCCAGATACCGGCGAGCAGGCACTCGAAATCGTTGAGTCTTTGGTGCGTGCCAACTCTATCGACGTCATTGTTGTTGACTCAGTCGCGGCCCTTACACCAAAAGACGAGATTGAGGGCGATATGGGATCAGCACAGATGGGTAAGCAAGCTCGTCTCATGAGTCAGGCACTCAGGAAACTCACCGCAATCACTGCAAAATCGAACACCATCATCATCTTCATCAACCAGATCCGCATGCAGATCGGCGTAATGTTCGGAAACCCAGAGACAACAACGGGAGGAAAGGCCCTCAAGTTCTATACGTCTGTCCGTCTCGATATTAGACGTATCGCGCAGATCAAAAAGGGCGAAGAAATCGTGGGCGGAAGAGTCCGTGTGAAGGTGGTAAAGAACAAGGTAGCAGCACCTTTCAAAACCACAGAGTTCGATCTTCTCTACAATGAGGGTATCTCCCGGGAGGGCGAAATCATCGCACTTGGCGAGAAGTATGACATTCTTCAGAAGTCCGGTTCAAGCTACAAGTATAAGGAGAACTCTATCGGCCGCGGATATGATGCAACACGCACCTTCCTTAGAGAGAATAAACCAGTTGCAAATGAAATCTTGAAGCAGATTCGAGAAAAGCTAGCGCAAGATTAGAGCACGTAAGATAAAAAGATCGCGATTATATCGCGATCTTTTTATCTTAGATGCGCCGTGTCGTGAACGATTCCCCTATAGCGATCGCAAAGCTGCGCGCAAGCCAAATAAGTGCTCCAAGTGCAAGAATGGAAAGCGCCTGGACAACGATGTCCGTATTCAGAAACGCGCTTGTAAGGAAGCTGAGCATACCGGGTGCATCAGCATGGGACGACATATTCTCGAACACTTTTGCGACCCACACTTCCCTGCCAATACCCCATAGTGCAAGTACAAAAAGGAAGCTCGCTGCGAACACCGGAGTTGCAGCACGTATGCCATAGAGTATGCGCACACGACGCATAACGGTACGAGAGACGGATGAATTAGGAGTCATAGGGTTTTGCATTCTCTTCTAACGCGTCTTTTAGTAATTTCTTTGCGCGATGTACCCGAGTCTTAACGGCCGGTACCGTGCTTCCCTCACTACGAGCAATCTCATCTTGAGTCTTCCCTTCAAGGAATTGTAAGGAAAGCACTCGCTTCGCTGCCTCTGGAAGCTTGGCTAATGCCATGAGCACCTCGTCCTTGATTGTCAGATCCTCAAGAAAGGTACCCTCTTCTGGAAGTCGCTCGTACGTCTCTGGATCTAGATCTGAGAACCGTGCGTTCTTGGTCTTCAGTTTCTGATACCGGGTGAACGCGAGCCTGGTGAGGATCATGTAACCCCAGGATGAGAACGAGGCGCCCTCCATTGCCTCGTAGCGGTCAGCGTAGAGGTAGATACGGGTAAACGCGTCCTGCACCACTTCCTCCGCGTCCTCGGGCGACCAGACAATCGAACGGGCCTTCCGTAGAAAGGCGGCCTCGTACCGGGCAACAAGCAGGGCAAAGACTTCTGGGTCCTTGCGGCAGGCGCGTAGGATCTCTTCGTCCGACAGCTCCGGGGGTATGGTTGCTTCCGGCATGGTGTCCTGTATCATACCCCCTATCCGGGAGCCCGGCATTTTTTATAACGCGCTGAAGGCTCTCCTCGTTACATTCCCTATGGCAATCCTTTCCTACAACGAGATTACTCAGAAGAAGGTTATCGTTTACAACAACGAGCCGTATGAAGTCCTCTCCTCCCATGTGTTTCGTATGCAGCAAAGAAAGCCAGTAAATCAGACGAAACTGAAGCATCTCATCTCCGGGAAAGTACTCGAAATCTCCTTCCACCAATCAGAGACGGTACCTGAAGCGGACATTGGCAAAATGCAGGCGACGTACCTTTACACGAATCGTGGCGAGTCGTGGTTTGCAGAGTCAGGAAACCCAAAGAATCGTTTCGCGTTCCCTGAGAACGCAGTACACGAGAAGGTACAGTGGCTTGTGCAAAACGCTCCCGTTGAAGTACTTCTCTACAATGACAACCCTATGACAATTGCCATCCCGATCAAGGTAGAGCTTAAGGTTAAAGAAGCACCTCCTGCGGTTCGGGGTGACACTGCCACCGGCGGAGACAAGAAAGTAGTGCTCGAGAGTGGTGCCTCTATCACTACCCCCCTCTTTATTAATGAAGGAGACATTCTTCGGATCAACACTGATACTGGAGAATATGTCGAGCGCGTCGAGAAGGCATAAGTATTAAAACCAACAACGCCCCCTTCCAAAAAAGGGGGCGTTTCGCGCGCATTCTACGCACGTTTGGTCAGTACCCTGTTAAGGGGCGCTCGACCGGGTTACGGGAACATCCAAATAGGACGTTTTAATCATGTGGTCTATCGTGCCAACCAACAGGCCGACCCCGAGCACACCAACAAGAATACCCCCGAATATTGAGAGCGCCTTCTGGCGCTTCGAAATGAACAGTTTCTTATTGTATTGATCTGCAAGCACGTTGTACCCCTAGGAACGAAATTGCGACGCCACATGCGTCGCTTATCTATATAAACACGGGGGGACCTTTTCTCAAAATATTTTAGTCTTTATCCAGAAATAGTAAGAACAAAGCCCGGCAGAGCCGGGCTTTGTTCTTTATCATTCGCTACTTACGCTGCGAGGTATGGAAGAAGCGCCATATAGCGTGCACGCTTTATTGCGAGAGCGATCTCGCGCTGGCGGCTTGCCTGCACGTTGGTACGCTTCTTCGCAAGAATCTTCGCGTGTGGATTCATGAACATACGAAGGTACTGTACGTCCTTGTAGTCTACGAACTTCTTGTGCTCTATCTCTTCTGATTGATGTGCCATAGTGATTACTTAACTGAAAACTAGAAAGGAATGTCCTCGGGATTGATCTCCTCCTCCGGGTACTGGATGTCTGCTCCCATGTCGGCTGGTGCCTGCTGCGCAGGAGCGTTGTCGCTCTGTGCAGTACCTGCAGTATTGCTGCTGGAACGCTGTCCATCACCTCCTGCCTGTGCGCCGAACTGGAACGTATCAACGACAATCTCGGTGCGATACTGCTTAACCCCGTCCTTATCCCACGAGCGGGTCTGGATACGGCCTTCGACATAGATTGGACGTCCTTTTTTGAGGTACTGGCCCATAACTTCTGCCGTGCGTCCGAACGCAACAATGTTGTGGAACTCCGTCTGCTCCTGCTGTGCGCCTTCTTTATTCTTGAACGAGCGGTTGGTAGCAAGACCAAACGATGCAACCTGCTGACCTGATGGAAGCGCTTTAAGCTCCGGGTCGCGGGTAAGATTTCCGTAAAGCTGGACTTTGTTTAGGTACATATACGTTTAGTATATACCCCCTACACGCCAGCCTCTTTAAGAGCTGCATCAAGCTCGGTATCGGATACCTCTGCTTCAGCCTGCTGCACCTCGCCCATTTTGGCGTAAATTTCGTGCATTTCTGCCGCATGCTTTGCAGTCTCCGTGTCAGTACGAAGATCGATAAAGCGGATGAGACGTGCCTCAGCCTTCGCAGCCTCGACAATTGCCTCGTGCTCTGCACTGTCTGCCTCATAGGCAAACCATGCGAAGTACGCGGTATCGAAGTCGCGACGACCCCCGCCCTGCACCTTCTGAGAGATGGTGTACGCGAGTGGAATCTTCTGTGGCTCGCCTTCTGCAACGAGCGTTGAAGCTTTCTCGCGAAGGGACTGGTACGTCTTCTTTACTTCTTCCTGCGGCAGTTCAGGATCGATATGGAAGCCGAGCTCATATACACGGGATTCGTTATATCCCGCTTCAAGCTCCTGCTCGGTGCTGCCTGCACCGTGTTCGATGTCTGTGTTCATATAACCCGCGCACTGTACCACGTGAAGCAGGGAGCGGCAAGAAACCCTTATTTTGTATGGCCTTAGAGCGAGAAGAGTTTCGTTGCGTTCCGGAGAACCTGTTCTCGCACCATTTCCTCGTCCTCCGCGCGTATCTCCGCTATTGCTCCCACAACATCAATAACTGACGCTGGGTCGTTCCTCTGCCCTCGGATACGGGACGGCGCTACGTACGGCGAATCAGTCTCAGCGATGATGCTTGAAAGCGGCAAGAAACGGACCACTTCATCGTAATCGCGCGTAAATGTGAGGACCGCTGTAAAGGACATCGTGAATCCGAGATCAAGGAAGTCGCGCGCTTCCTCAATACTCCCCACAAAGAAGTGAATATCGCCCCGGAGACGATCTCCATGCTCCCTCTTATACGTGCGTAGAATATCAATCATGTCGCGGTACGCATCCTGCGTACCTTTTGTGGGACGGGAGTGGATCATCATTGGTTTATCCGCCTCTATGGCGAGTTCGATGTGTTTCTCAAACACTCGACATTGCTCTACCTTGGCTACCGATACATCCTCGGGCCGAAAGTTATCGAGTCCGCACTCTCCCACAGCTTTCATCTTCGGGTGTCTTAAAATTGCTCGAAAAGAATCCTCGTCGAAGCGCTCGTCGAGTACATAATTTGGATGAAGCCCTGCCGAAGCATAGAAGTTCGGAATATTCTCAACGAGCCTCAAGGCTTTCACTGACGAATCAAGGTCAACGCCAACAACCATGCCACCCACCCCCTTCTCTTGCATGCTCGCTATAACAGCAGCACGATCCGAGTCATACGGATCGAACTGTACGTGGCAGTGCGCATCAAAATATTTCATACCTAGCTAAGGCGCGGAAATAGATTCTCAGGCTTCAGATTACTCTGAACTGCATTCAGAATCGTTTCGCTCGTTGCCGGCATGATTGGTGCAAGGTGTGTACCAATAAGCGCGAGTTTCCGGACCAAGAACGAAATGTCTTCCCTTCCTTCGTTTGTAATACCGTCGTCTGGACTCTTCACCTTCTTGTACGGCTCTTTGTTTGTCATATATGCATCGCACTCGCCAATGATGGCAAAGACATAGTCGATGGCATCGTTGAACCGAAATTCATCAAGAGCTGACATGAACGCAGCGTCTATATCCATGTCTCCCTTCTGTAACTGTACGGGGCCTGTGAGATTATCCTCGGCAAGCTTCATAACGCGTGCAACAAGATTCCCGAGACCATTCACCAGATTCGCGGTGTACCACTCATCAAGTCGTTCCCAGGTGATATCAGAATCCTCGGTCGGGTGTACGTGACGTACAAAAAGATAGCGGGTAGCGTCAGTACCGTATTTCTCGACAAGTGTATACGGGCTTATAACATTACCCAAAGACTTCGACATCTTCTGGCCACCAGAATTTATGAAGCCATGATAAAACACCTGATCCGTGTTCTTAATGTTTACGGACATGAGCATTGCCTGCCACATGAGGGATTGGAAACGGATTTGATCCTTGCCGGCCACCTGCACTACCCTCCCCTCATTCCAGAACGTATTGAAGTTCCCTTCCTCGGTAGGCCAGCCGAGTGTCGACACGTAGTTAGTGAGCGCATCAAACCATACATACATGACCTGGGTCTCATCATCCGGGACTGGAATACCCCATGAAAGCCGTCCGGCGTCGCGCGAGATACTGAAATCCTCGAGTCCGCCCTTCACAAAGTTAATTGCCTCCTGTCGGCGCCACTCAGGCACAATTGAACCTGACTTTGCGAGGTATTCGAGTAGGTCCTCTTGATACTTCGAGAAACGGAAGAAGTAGTTCTCTTCCGTGATGGTTTCTGGCGTGAGGTTCGTATGTATGAGACAGTGCCCGTCCTCCGACACCTCCTTCTCGGTCTTGTACGCTTCGCAACCCACACAGTAGAGACCAGAGTAGTTCTTTTTGTAAATGTCGCCCGCGGCAGCACAACGGCGCCACATTTCCTGTGCAGCGGCGATGTGCTTAGTGTCAGAGGTACGAACAAACCCGTCATTACTAATTGATAAGGTGTTGGGTAACTTCTCAAACTCCCCCGCGTAGTAATCGACGTATTCCTTGACGTCCTTTCCCGCTTTCTGGGCAGCTTCCCAAATCTTTTGGCCGTGCTCGTCAGTACCTATGGAGAAAAAAACATCCTCTCCCTGAAGGCGCCAGGCGCGTGCGAGTACGTCAGCCTGTACGAACTCCAGCGCATGCCCTATGTGAGGATCTGCATTTACGTACGGGAGTGTGGTCGTAAGATAGCGGGCCATACTAGGAACCCATTATTCTTTTGTCGTCCTTGCCCGCTTCCTCTGCTGCATGTCGTTTAGAAACTCTCGCGTTGCTGCCGCAAGCGGTATCGAAAGCAGTACACCAAGAAAGCCAGCGAGGCTGCCTCCCACAATAAGTGAAAGAATGACCAGGAGTGGCGGAATACCCACCACCTTATTTACCACCAACGGATACAGTAGGTGGGCTTCGAACTGATTGATAATGAAAAAGAAACCAGCAACAATGAGTGCGAGCGACAGTCCCCCTGAAGACAATGCGACTAATGTTGCAATGATACCGGCAATGAGCGACCCGAACACTGGTACCAGGTCCATAATCGCCGCTATCACCGCAAGCAAAAGTGCGTATGGCACGCCAAGAATAAGCAGGCCGAGGTACACAATCACTCCAAGCATAATAGAGAGAAGTAACTGGCCCTGCATCCAGAGACCAATTTTGCGCTGCGCTCGACCCCAAAGATTCACTACGTATTCTTCGTGTTTATGCGGTGTAACAAGCCGCAAGAAGTCTTCGACGCCGGTGGCGCGAACCGCGAGGTAAAAAGACAACACGATAACGAGAAATAGTGAAAAAACTCCACCAAAGAAGGAGGAAATAACGCGCACTGTTCCTCCTGAATTGTCTGCGAATGCAGACTGGAATGTGAGTAATGTATCGAAGAGTGACTGGCCAGTCGCTGACCCTGCGCTAGTACCAGTAAGTGGTGATGGTATGTTCAACGTCTCTAAGTACTGTGGCGCCATCGACAAGAAGTTTTGTGCCTCACTCAATATTGGTGGTGCGAGGAAATACGTCAGCGCAAAAAGAGAGCCAAACACCCCAACGTACATAATAGTTACCGCAACAACGCGATGGATTTTGTAGCGCGCAAAGAAAAGAACTCCCGGGTCTATTGCCGAAGCGATAACAATTGCCGTAAGCACCAAGAGTGCGATATCACGAAGGAGCCATAGAGCGTAGGCGGCTGCCGCGATGACAAGCACCATCACTATGGTTCCGGGTGTAATCGTAATTGAGACATTCTTGTTCATAGCGGAAATGGTACCACATACGGGAAAGCGGCAGCCAGTATTATGGCTGCCGCTCTGCGCGCCGGAGCGTACAATACTCCGACCGGACTCCAGGGAGCGCGACGTTAAAGGGCCCCGATTCGGGAAATTTGCACACGAGGACAACAAACTGAGCGTCCTCAGAGAGCACAACGACAGAAGCATCTACGCCGTCCTTTGGGACGATAATCCCTTCTCTATCAACAAAGAATGGCAGGTCGGCCGTATCTACTTCAAACGGAAGAAGCCTGAACGCAACCACCTCCGTCTCAGTGTTGTGATCAGGGATCACGAACTCAGGGATCCAAACCAAGGGCTTCCCAGGAGGGGTCGTTATAGTGAGCGCTTCTTGTGCCTCAGCATTCGCACCTGTAAGGAGCACGAACGAAAAAATAAGCGTCGCTAGTACACGCATTTCGTCTCTCCTCTATAGAACAAGCTTAGGTGAGCTTGCACTTCCCTGCCCTTTGCGTCAAGCCTTACGCGAGCGCGAGGCG
The DNA here is from genome assembly GCA_947085505.1 of uncultured bacterium. Classification (GTDB taxonomy): domain Bacteria; phylum Patescibacteriota; class Minisyncoccia; order Phycocordibacterales; family Phycocordibacteraceae; genus C7867-001. The sequence goes on along the minus strand of CAMTWI010000003.1, from coordinate 108,269 downwards.
AATCTTCTCTGCAACGTCCTCAATCGAGAGACGCTCCTGCTCTCCCGTGTCGCGATGGCGCAATGTAACGGTGTCCTTCAAGTCAGGAGTCTCGCCAAGCGTATCGAAATCAATTGTGATGCAGAACGGCGTACCAATCTCGTCCTGTCGGCGATACCTCTTGCCGATGTTTCCATTGTCGTCCCACGCAATAGCAGGATGTACCTTCTTTAAGAGTGCCCGCACCTCTTTCGCCTTCTCGACAAGTTCTGGCTTGTTCTTAAGAAGTGGCGATACCATGGCCTTCACCGGAGCTACCTTTGGCTGAAGACGCAACACGATGCGCGTCTCTCCTCCAAGTTCATCCTCATCATAGGCGGCAGCAAGCACTGCGAGCATGGTGCGCTCAATACCAAGCGACGGCTCGATAACGTGCGGCACAACCTTCTTCTTCTTCTCTTCGTCGATATAGACGAGTGGCGTTCCTGAATACTCTCCATGACGCGATAGGTCGTAGTCAGTGCGATATGCGAGTCCCCAGAGCTCTTTAGTGCCTGTTGGGAAGTCATACTCAAAATCAATCGTACGCTCACTATAGTGAGCCCGGTCTTCGTCTCCTATCTCCTTCTCATGCAAGTGCTCAAGAGGGATGCCGATTTCCTCAGCATAGGAACGCATGATACCGAGCCATTCTTCAAATGATGCTTTCCATGACTCGGGTGACACGAAATACTCCACCTCCATCTGCTCAAGTTCGCGTAGACGGAAGACGAACTCGCGAGGCGCTATCTCATTCCTAAATGCCTTGCCGATCTGACCCATGCCAAACGGGAGTTTTGGGTGATACGCATCGATAATGTTCTTGAAGTTTACGAACATACCTTGCGCGGTCTCGCCACGCAGGTACGCGAGCGTAGCTGAGTCCTTCGATGCACCCATGGTGACCGGAAACAGGAGATTGAACGTCATAGGCTGCTCGTACGCATTTCCAGCCGGAGTCTTGAAACCCTTCTCCTGAAGTACGCTCCACATGTCTTCAAGGCTCATGCCGGCCGGGTCGATGCCCGCAGCCTCAAGCACGTGGTCAAGCCGGTATCGCTCGCCAGTCTTTGCGTCAGACACGAGCGGGTCGTTAAAGGTCTCAGTGTGACCCGATGCCTCCCAGACGCGTGCTGGCATGATTAATGACGCATCGACACCATACATATCGTCACGCTCTTCTACGAAGCGCTTCCACCAAAGCGCTTTTAGATTATTCTTCAGCGCTACACCATGTGGACCGTAGTCGAACGTGCCCGCCAGCCCGCCATAGATCTCTGAACCCGGGAATACGAAACCACGCCGTTTGGCGAGCGAGACGATCTGTTCAAGCGTGACGGACATAAAGTAAGTGGATTATCGGACTTCTCCCTTCCCTTGCACATAGCTAGGGTCAAGGGTGACTTGGGTCGTGATCTCAGGACGAGTCAAGGTAAGGGCTTTCTGGGTAAAGCGATCCGTGCCCGTGACTTTAATTGAGGACATGAGTATAGGACTTGTACCCCGCTGCGACGCGCTTGGCAACAGCGCAACCTGAAACGCAGCGGATCGGGCACTTGTGCTAAAGCCAACACCGTTCGCGACCTCACCTGCTCGCCACGTAACCGTACGGGTTGCAGTATTGTAGGACACCGATCCATCCGCAGCGCCCGTCGCACCAACGTAACGAACATAGGATGGCAGTACGCCAGTAACGACTGTATCGGCAACAGAGTTAACGGTATTCGTGAGCGAGAGATCAATTGTATAGGTTGTCTCCTGATCTGCGATTGGCGGCCATGGGCCCGTGTTCTTGAATGCACCGCTGCTGTAAAGCGCTTTTGCGGTAAGTGCGAGATCGGTCCCGACTTTTATCGTGCGCGTAACCGATGACGCTATGCTCTCTGGCACATTACTCTCCCCTACTCGACGACCCGCGACCGAGACAGTTGCGATAATAGTCGGATTCTTCATGCTTGCCAGTGTTGCCGCAGACTTTGTCCTGAAGTTGAATGTACCGCTTCCCGTTGCGCCTGGTGCAAGATTTCCGAGGCCACTGTCGGTCTCGCGAGAGTAGATGATTGTGGTGTCAGACGAACGATAGAACCCTCCGTATGCACTGACCGACGAAGGGTCGAGGGCGGCACCCGAAAGCGTTACCGAAACCTGACCATCAAGAATCGGTGTTGCGAGTGTATTCACCCACGAAATGATGCCCTGAACTGGCGCACCGGCTTCTATAACTGGCGTACTGCTCGTATCTCGGTTAAACGAAAGACCAGTCGAAAGAAATGGCTTTGCAAGCGTTACTGACGCGAGTGCCGTTGAATACGACACCGAAAGTACGCTCGTCTCCTCCCCGCGCCGGATACCACCCGTAAAGCGGAATACGCGCTCGTCATTGTTCTCGCCCGTAAGGGTTCCAGTAACGGTAATTGTACGCTCCTCACCTGGCGCAAGGGTTCCAACGGGAAATACCGGGCCCTCGCCACGACGTGCCGTAAACCCAAATGGGTACTGTGCAAGGACCGCGACATTCTCGATTGGCTCCTTAGCGTTCGAACGGACCGTCACCGCGAAGGTGAGCGGCTGCCCTACCGCCGCTTCAGATACCGCTTCTGCACGAACTGATAGTGGGGACGAGGTGATCTGTACCTCATACTCTGCCTCTTTCACGAAAACCGCGTTCGATCCTTCAATACGGTATTCAAATCGTATTGGCACCGTAACTCGTTGTCCTTCACTTCCATACATGCGCGCACGTACAGAGCGAGCACTACTCTGTCCGGAGAGTATGTCTCCTGCGGTGTCTTCGTAATGCGTAAACGGTTGCTCCACATCATCAGGAGATCGTGTCGTATCTGGGAATTCTGCCGATAGCGTGGTACTGAGTACCGTAACGGGATTTCTGTTTTCGATAGAGATGAGGATTGTAACCTCGTCTCCGCTACTAATCGAGGTCGGACCGTCTGCAAGAATCGTGATGCGGTCTGTTGATACCGAGCGTCCACCAAACATAAGGAAGTATGCAGCACTCGTAACCGCAAGTATGAAGAATATGGCCGCAATACCAAGGAATATCGCCGCCCAGGAGATGCGGGACTTCTTTGTAAGCACTTCGGGTGCCGGAGGTGCCCACCCTTCTTCTGCTGAAACAGAAGGAGCAGGCGTCTGCGAGAGTGTCGGTGCAGGGAAACTCTCTGGCGCTTGTGACGCATAGAGTTTCTGTCGCAACCGTTCGAGTGTGCTCGTATCGTCAGGCGTGTTTGGAGGCATTGCTCCCAAGTATAGCAAGTCCGTTACAGGCCCGAGGCAGCGATTCCCCTATTAACCCGCATAACAAGCATGCGCCTCTGGTCCGGCAGGAGCGGTTCGTATGAGCCTACTTGCGGCAGAACACCAATATCAAGACCGAGTACGGAAAGGATACGGAGTGCTGTCATAATTTCTGCCGCATCCTGCGCCTCCTCGGAAAGCCCCGGCAAGGCATCAAGAAATTCTGTATATAAAACAAAAAGGGACGGATCATTTGCTTCGCCATGCACCATGCGAAGAAGGAGCCCCGCAACACGCCCTGCACGTAGTCGCTCAGCACGCGTCAGTCTTTTGAACCAACTGTCCTCGAGGATTGCTCCTGACAATCGCCATCCCTCTTTCCCACGAACAAGGGTCACCTCGCAGCGATCAAGTGTCTGAAGTGCGTGCGCAAGCTTTGCACCAGGCTTGCGTAAGCCTTCTGCGCGAGCACGCACCAACCCAAACTCTTCCGTGAGAAGTGTAACGAGTGCTGCCGATTCCTTGAGCGACGTTCGGGCGAGGACGAGCGCGGTCGTGACGTATTTATGTCGCATTACGGACGAGAGAGAACCGTACTGGTCCAGTAGAGAGCTCAGCGACATACGTGCCGTCTTCCCTCTTATCAATTGAGACCGTGTCTTTTGGCGAGAGGCCCTCTGTCTTTCTCGCTTCAGCAACCGCACGTGCGAATGTTCGCTCATCGCCCTCTGCAACGAGCTCGGGTGTAAGTGCAGTGTCGAGCGCGAGTGCCTCTGCTCCTTCCAAAATTTCCTTTACGTTCACTTCTTCTGCAAGGATCGATGCGAGGCCAGATGAGAGCGTTCCTGGTATTGAAAGGCTCTGGAGTGGCTGACGCACGACAACACCGGCTTTCTGGCGAAGCTGCAACGCTTCAGAGGCAAGCGAGCGTAGTCGTGTCATGTCATCGAGAAGTACATCATCTCCCTTACCACCAAACATCCGGCCAAAGAAGGAGGTCTCGGCTTGAGGCCACTGTGCAAGATGCACGCTCTCCGCATCATTGTCTTCACGTACAAGCTGATACACCTCTTCCGCTATAAACGGAGAGAGTGGCGCTATCAGGAGTGCGCAGGTTTTAAGAGACGTACGCAACGTACTCAGTGCAGCTGTGTCTCCGTCACGCGCACGATCGCGAATGCGACGCACATACCATTGCGACAGGTCTTCGATGAGACGTGCAGTTGCGCGCGACGCGTCATAGAGTTTGTAGGCGTCCATGGCGTCCGTTACCTCACGTACAGCACGTGAGACACGCGCATCCATCCAACGGTCGATGGTTGTCTTCTCACCTTCTCCAACACTATCCTTAAAGAGTCCGTAGAACTTTGCACTATTATCAAGCCAGGAGATAACACGTGCAGACTCCTTCAAGGTCTTCTCATCAAAGCTCTTTGAATCTCCTGGCTGATTCACACTGAACATCCAAAACCGGAGCGTGTCGACGCCATAGCGCTCTATAGCCTCCCATGGATTAACGATGTTGCCCTTTGACTTCGACATCTTCTGTCCATTCCCGTCAAGAAGGTGCCCAAGGCAGATAACGTTCTTATAAGGAGCGCCACGTCCAAGCAGCGTACCTACCGCAAGCAAGGTATAGAACCAACCGCGGGTCTGGTCGATGGCTTCGGATATATAGTCCGCAGGGTAACCAGTGGTATCAAGCTTCTCCTTATTCTCGAACGGATAGTGATCCTGCGCAAACGGCATCGCGCCTGAGTCGAACCACACATCCATAACTTCAGGGATGCGTGTAAGTTCCGACCCTGAGTCAGCGATAAGCACGACATCGTCTATATATGGACGGTGCAGGTCGAGTTCGTAGTCATCGTTATGAGGAAGCGGCACGAAGGCAAACTCCTCTATCTTCCCAGTTAGGGGGTCGGCAACGGACGTCGTATGCGAACGAGTATGTCCTTCTTTGATAAGGCCGAGCATCCAGAGAACATCACCATGCGTTATGAAAAGAATCTTCTTGCCGGCGTAGAGACCTTCAACCTCATACAGAAGCTCGCCTACTCGCCTACGCACGTTGTTACAGTTCTCTCCGCCTTCTGGTGTCTTTGTGAAGCGCTCTGCGGGAGATGCAAAGAAGCTGCGGTACTCTGCGTACGTCTTCCCTTCAAACTCGCCGACGGAAATCTCCCGTAGACGAGAGTCAGTAACCACTTGTTCAGGTGCTAGATTCAACGTCTTTGCGATAATCTCCGCTGTCTCCTGGGTACGGGTGAACGGAGACACGAACACGAGATCGAACGGCGCGTCCGCGTGACGAGCTACACTTGCCTTGACTGTTTCTCGTCCAAGGTCAGTAAGATGGTGCCCTGCTTCTGCACCACCGAGGTCGGTACTATTGATTTCCAGCAGGTTGTTGGTCGATTCACCATGTCGCATGACAAAGTAGCGGTTACCACTTTTCTTGGTCCGCGCCTTAAGTTCTTCAACGGACCCGATTGTTAGGCGTTCCGTGCCGTCCTTACTCTGCCACACTGGTAGCGGTGTTCCCCAGTAGCGCTCACGTGAGATAGACCAGTCACGCACGTTTGAGAGCCACTCACCCATGCGACCCTCCCGAATATGAGATGGCTCCCAATTAACGCTCGCGTTCGATGCCATGAGCTTCTCGCGAAGATCCTGCATGCGGATATACCAAGAGTCGCGGGCGTAATAAATGAGCGGCGTCTTGCAGCGCCAGCAGAAAGGATAGCTGTGGAGATAGTTCTCCTTAGAGAAAAAGAGTCCGCGCGTCGTAAGATCATCAACGATGTCGACCGCGAGTGTCGGCTTTCCGTTCTCGTCCTCTTCCTTCACAAATCGTCCCTCAAGAAAGCCCGTGCCTGAGATGAAGCGTCCGTCAGGAGCAACAAGGTGTACTTTCGGCAAGCCTACCTTCTGTCCGAGATCGAAATCCTCCTGTCCATACATCACTGCCGTATGTACTACACCGGTTCCGTCTTCGGTTGTAACAAATGATGCCTCGTGCACGCGATACGCCGCGTCCTCGAACTTTGCTTTCTCGCTTTCTGGAGCGAGTGTGCGAGAGAATGGATAGAGCGGTTCGTATGCGAGTCCGATGAGATCTGATCCAGGTACTTCCTTCATAACCTCGGCAGCTCCAAACAACTTCTCAACAAGCGCAGACGCGACGATGAAGGTCTCTCCTTCACGCGTCACGTACGCATACATAATGTCCTTCCCTACTGCGAGCCCGACGTTTCCAGGAAGTGTCCATGGCGTTGTTGTCCACGCAAGGAAATACGTATTCGGTTCCCCCACGACTTTAAACTTTGCTGTTATAGAAAGATCCTTCACGTCTGCATAGCCCTGGGCAAGTTCATGCGAAGAAAGTGCGGTCCCGCACCGTGCGCACCACGGTACAACGCGATAATCCTTAAAGAGGCGCCCGTCATCCGACACCTTCTTCATAATGCTCCAAACCGATTCCATATACGGAGCGTCGAAAGTAAAGTAGGCCTTCTCCTGATCGACCCAATACGCAATACGATCCGTGAAGCGCGACCACTCCTCGATGTACTTCATGACGCTCTCGCGACACTTCTTGTTGAATGCTGCAACACCGTACTCTTCGATATCCTTCTTCCCACGGAACTGAAGTTCTTTCTCAACCTCGAGCTCTACCGGAAGCCCGTGCGTATCCCATCCGGCACGTCGCTCAACCTTGTATCCGCGCATGGTTTTGTACCGAGGAATTGCATCCTTAAATGAGCGTGATTCCATGTGGTGCACGCCCGGGCGTCCATTTGCTGTTGGAGGGCCCTCGAAGAAAACGAACCCCCCTTTAGGAGATGGCTTCTTGAGGGACTTCTCAAAAATTCCCTTCTCGTTCCAGAGCGCAAGGACCGCTTCCTCGCGTTTTGAGACTTCTGATTTCTCTGCATCAGCCATAGTCTCCTCATCCTAGCGTTTTGCGTACTAAAAGGAAAACGACCCACGCAAGCGCGGGCCGTCCCATCTTGAGTTCAGCTTTTACCAGCCGAACCCTTTGTATTTGTCCCTGAAGCGGTCGATACCGCTTTTGGGCGGACCAGCGCCCACTGCCGCATGATTGATCTGCGCATTGCGCATTTCACGCGAAGGGCGCGGGTCCTCATTGCGACGAAACTTCGTCCCGCCCGAACAGTTCCCCGAACTCGAAGCCGTATCAGTCAAAGTCTTCTCCCGAAACAACGACATCCTCCCAAAATGAGGACAAGAGCTACCCTACCGCTCTATACGTAAATATGCAACGAGGTGCCGTTTACATCCGTTCTGGAACCGGAATACCCAGAAGTGCGAGACCGTTCTCCATTGTCGTAACGAACGCTTGCGCAATGAGGAGCTTGTACGCTTCGTGTTCGCCACCTCTGATACGCTCTGCTGCATAGAACGAATTCCATGCTGAAGCGAGTGTGGTTAGGTACTGGGCTATGGCATGCGGGGCGATCATGGCTTCGGCACAGCGAGCCACCTCAGGGAACCGGATGAGAAGCCGTTCAATGTCATAAACTTCAGCAGGAGCATCTTCCTTTCCTGCCGCTACTTCTGACTGAGAGATGACGGACTTTGCGCGCACGAGCGCGTACTGGAGATACGGACCTGAGTCGCCATCGAGCGCGAGCGCCTTTTCCGGATCAAAGATAACACTGGAGCCAGGAGCACTGCGTAAAATCATGTACTTAAGTGCACCTACTGCGACCGGCTCTGCGACTAACGGATCCTCGTTCTTCTCTAGAGCCATAGCAAGAACGGTCTCAATCATACCTGCGGCAGTGACGACATTTCCTTTCCGCGAAGCCATCTTACCCGTCGTAAGCTGTAGCAGGCCATGAGGGATGTGATGGGTCTTGAGCGCGACCTTGGGCGCTATCTCCTCGAGAGCAGCAAGGAATACCTTGAAGTGCCCTACCTGCTCTATGCCGGTGACGATGTAGGAACTGTCGTTCGGGATTTTCTCCTCTTTCAGGAACGCGAGGCCGACATCCTTCGTCTCGTAGGTCGGTGTGCCCCGGGAAGTGATGAATACAAGCGTATGCAAACCCTTTTTCTCTCCAGCATATATCACCGCACCTTCACTCTCTTCGAACACACCCTTCACAAGGTACTCCTTCACGATACTCATACCAATCGGCGAGGTTTCGCTCTCAAATAGGTAGTAGTCGAAATGCGTACCGAGCAGCGCATATATCTCTCTAAATGCACTTAGTGCTACCTCACGCCCCTTACGCCACAATTCCATCCGAGTACGTTCCTCTTCGTTCCACTGCTGTGGTTCTTTCGCGAGAGCTTCATAAAGTGCGACATTGAGCGAATCGATCTCAGTCTTCGCTTTTTCGCTCTCCTCATATGCGCGTGACCCATGTTCGTACGCCTTACCGATCTCTGAGGCTGACGTAGGCTCCGTGATTCCCATGTCGGAAAGCCCCCACATGCCTCGAGCGACATGTGGACCTATATCACCGCCATAGCTATCACGTATTACACGTGCCCCTTGATTCTCCACAAGCCTTGATGCTGCCTCCCCAATAACTGTGTTCATAAGATGCCCGATATGCATCTCTTTAAACGGGTTCGGGCATGAATATTCGAAAGCCACTCTCTCCCCTGCGCGAGCTGAGCCCTTACCCCATTCAGGATCGAGGGCGTTTGAGAGTGACTTCGTTACCGCGCTCCGCGCAAGCTTAATATTCACGAACCCAGGACCTGCCGCTTCAATCGACGCGACCTCATCTCCGAGAGACTTCTTAAGGAGCAACACGAGCTCGTCAGCGATATCGCGCGGAGAGCGTCCGAGAGTCTTACTTGCAGCAAGTGCAGCATTCGTTGCAAAGTCCCCATGCGCGAGATCTGCTGGCCACTCAACAGCAAAGGTAACGTCCTGGGCACCCATCGATACCAGGGCTTCGCGTATGGCAGTTTTCAGCGTCTCTTCCATTAGGCGGATAGTAACAGAAAACAGCCCGCTCTGTGAGGAGCGGGCTGTTTTCTTGTGTCTCTAAGCTGCGTACAGAGCCATGTTCTGCGAGAACGCGTAGAGCATGAATCCGACGATTGAGAGGCCAACAGCGAGTACCGCTGCTGATTCGAGAAGTGTTTTTCCAAGAGTGTGCATATGCGTTGCGGTTACATGTCCCTCTAGTAATGAGGGTATCTAACCACACAGAACCTGAAGCATCGGTGATGCTACACGAACGACTCTGGCACTGGATGTGCGAGTGCGATTGAACACACGCGCTCCTTCGCACTCGCAACCGTCTCGTCATCTCGCTTGTCGAGAACCTCGAGCATGATGCTCGCAATCTCTCGTGAATCCTCTTCGTTTAGTCCGCGCGTTGTCATGGCCGGTGTACCGAAACGAATACCGGACGGATCAAATGGCTTCCTGGTGTCGCCAGCAATTGAGTTCTTGTTGAGCGTCATGCCTGCGCGATCAAGAAGTGTCTCGGCGTCTCCCCCGCTGATACCGAGCGAACCGTACACATCAGCAAGAATGAGATGGTTGTCGGTGCCTCCCGTGATGAGACGAACACCTCCCGCAGTGAATACTTCAGCCATCGCCTGCGCATTCTTAATAACTTGATGCGCATACTCCGCGAAGGCTGGTGTTGCTGCCTCCCTGAATGCAACAGCCTTTGCTGCAATCTGATGCATGTGCGGGCCTCCCTGGAATCCCGGGAACACACTGCGATCAATCAGGGTCGGAAGATTCTCGATAGTCTTCTCTGGAGCCTTGAGTGGTGTTGAGACTGTTCCCTTCGAGAGAATCATCGCGCCTCGCGGTCCGCGGAGCGTCTTATGCGTCGTCGTGGTCATGATATGGAACCCGTGATCAAGTGGGTTCTCGAGGGCGCCTCCCGCAATAAGTCCTGCAATGTGTGCCACGTCTGCCATTGCAACCGCATCTACTTCACGCGCGATGTCAGCTATTCTCTTCCAATCAAGTGTGCGTGGGTACCCCGAGAATCCGGCAAGGACGATCTTAGGACGCTCCCTCTTTGCGGTTTCGAGCATCTCGTCATAATCGATCTCTCCGGTGTCGATGTCCTTCATACCGTACCGCACGAAGTTGTAGAGCTTCGTCATGTAGGTCACGGGCGAGCCGTGCGTAAGATGTCCTCCGTGTGCAAGGTCCATGCCAAGGATGGTGTCTCCGGGTTCAAGCCATGCGAAGTACGCCGCAATGTTCGCAGCAGCTCCTCCCAAGGGCTGCACGTTGGCGTGATCAGCACGGAACAATGTCTTCGCGCGTTCAATCGCGAGCGTCTCCACTTGGTCGGTGAACTCCTGTCCGCCGTAGTAGCGCTTGCCGGGATACCCTTCCGAGTACTTGTTCGTAAACACACTACCCATCGCCTCGCGTACGGCGAGTGATACATAGTTCTCCGAAGGAATAAGCTCAAGCCCTTCTGCTTCACGTGTCTCTTCTCCTGTTATGGCACTAAAGACTTCCTGGTCTTCGTTCTTGATGTGGTCGTAGGGATTCATAGGTCGGTTCCGTGTAGTAGTAAACGCGTGCTCGCCAGTGACCTTATCTCATACGAATTAAATATTGTTTCTATAGTACCTCTCGAGCCCATGCTCTCAAAACTGAAGCCCGCGCATTGCTGCGCGGGCTCTGTTAGTCAACGAATGGCTTGATTGCTGCCATAACATCGACGCCGATTTCTTCACGTGTACGCATCTGCCCATCCGCACCGAGACAATCGATGAGGCGCCAGTTCTCCTGACGACTCATAAGCCAGCCTGCGGTCTCATGGCTGCAGTCGAGGTACTCGCGATCGCTTTCGACCTGATCCATCTCCCCGTCGCCGAGGTTAATGTTCTTGGCTCGACGCTTGTCAGCGAGGAGTACCAAGCTTGTCTCGACAGGAACCTTCAGATAGATGATCACGTCGGGCCGCGGAATAGCGAACGTTTCGTGCTCCATGCGATCAAGCCAGGCAAGGAATGAAATCCGTTCATTTTCGTTCGGAATCTTTCCCCCTTGATGAATTTGGTTTGAGCTTGTGAAGCGGTCTGCGATAACCACCTTCCCTTCTTCGAGTGCAGTACGAATCTTTGTTGAGGACTCGAAACGGTCTGCCGCATACAACGTAGAGGTTATGTGCGGATCGAGGTGAACGAAGTCGCCACGCTTCCCTGCAAGGCACTCAGCCAAAAGCTCGCCGAAGAGATTGTTGTCATACTCGGGAAAACTCAGTAACAGACACTCCCGTCCTTCTGACTCGAGTCTCGCGACCAGGTTCTGTGCCTGTGTCGCCTTTCCTGATCCATCATTCCCATCAAGGACAACGAACAGGCCTTTTTTGCGTTGGTTGGTCATTATGTACGTGCCCTTTTGAACAATAATCTCAGCATACCCTAGCACGGCGTTATCCCCGCTCTCCCCAACCAAAAGGCTCAGGAGCCTCCCCTGTATACTGGACTCATGGAACAGGCTTATCTCGACGCCCTCAAGAACATTATGGAAAACGGCGTCGACCGGACAGGCCGCAACGGCGACACGCGCGCCCTTTTCGCGCTTCAGATACGCTGCAATCTCGAGGACGGCTTCCCTGCCCTCACAACCAAGAAACTGGCTTTCAAGGCCGTTAAGAGCGAGCTTCTTTGGTTCCTTGAAGGCTCAGGCGATGACAACCGTCTCAAGGAGCTGAATGGCTCTGAGAAAACCATCTGGACCGCAAACGCGGAGGCTGACTACTGGACCCCAAAAGCAAAGTTCCCAGGCGACCTCGGCCGCGTGTATGGCGTACAGTGGCGGAAATGGCAGTCTCCGGACGGGAGCGTTGTTGATCAGATTGCGCGCGTCGTCGATAAGATCAAAAATGATCCTACCGATCGCCGCTTAATCGTCTCCGCATGGAATCCTGGAGAGATCGACCAGATGGCACTCCCTCCATGCCACATGATGTTCCAATTCTTTGTTGCGGGTGACAAGCTTTCGCTCCATATGGTGCAGCGCTCGTGCGACATGTTCCTTGGCGTTCCGTTCAACATCGCATCCTACGGACTCCTTCTTGCTATGGTGGCGCAGGTCACCGGAAAAACGCCGCACGAGCTTGTCCTTACGCTAAACGACGCGCATGTCTATCACGATCACTTCGATGCCGTAAAGGAGCAGCTCACACGCGACCCGCTTCCCTTTCCGAAGCTCTGGCTCAATCCTGAAGTTAAGGATATAGACTCATTCACCATGGACGACATCAAGCTCGAAGGGTATGAGTCGCACGAGGCCATCAAGGCAAAGATGGCCGTTTAACGAAGACACTAGTACACTCTTTCAATCATGGCACTTTCAGACCGCAGAATCCTTGAAGAGATGAAAAAGGGCGACATCATCATCTCCCCGTTTAATGACGAGCAGCTCGCAACCTCTAGCTACGACGTAACGCTTGGCGAGTGGTTCTATCGCGAACAGCCACCAAAGTACAATCACAGCCTCTACAACATCTGGAGCGAGGAACATACTCGCCACGTATGGGGTGCGGATGATGTGCAGCGTGCAGTTACCGCAAAGGAGGCCTTTAAGAAGTACAACTTTGACTGGACTGGGGGCATCCGCCCAGACGACAAGGTTATTGTGCTGCGCCCTGGAGAAACTATCCTCGCCCATACGCAGGAGTTCATCGGCGGCAAGGATCACATCACCACCATGATGAAGGCTCGCTCTTCTACCGGACGCCAGTTCATCGAGGTCTGCAAGTGCGCTGGTTGGGGCGACGTTGGCTACGTGAACCGCTGGACTATGGAGATTACGAACAACTCGAAGAACTACATCATCCCACTCGTCGTTGGACGCCGCATCGCGCAGATCATCTTCTTCGAGACTGGACCCATCCGCGAACGCGATTACACAAAGTCCGGCAAGTACGCAGCATCCACGAACCTTTCCGAACTCAAGAAGACCTGGAAGCCCGAGATGATGCTCCCAAAGCTCTGGGGAGACCGCGACATTAAGAAAGTACAGACATGGCACAAGAAGCCGAAAAAATAAGTATTGCTGTCGCAATCGGTCGCGACCAGCAGCATAATCGCGTAATTGGCTGCAAAGGGGACCTCCTATGGCACATACCTGATGATTTAAAGCGCTTTAAGGCACTTACTCTGGGACACCCGGTCATCATGGGCCGTCGGACCTGGGAATCACTACCAGAGAAGGTCAGGCCATTGCCCGGCCGCACTAATATCGTTGTGACTCGTGATAATGATTACCGCGCTCAGGGTGCCCTGATTGCGCACTCATTTCCTGAGGCTATATCACTCGCCCGTAACGCAGAAGGCGCTAGTGAAATATTTGTCGCAGGAGGTACTGAGATCTATCAGTGTGCACTTCCCTTCACTACAAATCTATACCTCACAGTTATCGATGACGAGAAAGAGGGTGATGCGTTCTTTCCTGCATATGAAGGAGAATTTCCAAAAGAGACTGCACGCGAAGAGCGTGAGTGGAATGGCCTCAATTATTCTTGGGTAGATCTCGAACGATGAGAAAAGGCCTCGCACGGATTCCGTGCGAGGCCTTCTTTCTTCAGGCAGCAAGTTCTATGTCGCGACCGAGTAGACACTCGATGACCTCGGGCCACCCTCTGAGTGAGAGGATGCGGGCGTCGAGACTCGTAATCCCGCCACTGCCAGCTGAAAGGAAGTGCACAAGCTGAGGCCCTTCCTTGCCGACAAGCGGTATGAGCTGCTCGAGCTCATTGTCGACGACCACGTCGCAGCAAGACTGATATTTTTCTTTCGAGCCCCGCTTGCGTGAGAAGATGATGTCGATTTCCCCTTCAAAGTGGTGCTTCTTGAGCCACGCCTCCATCCGCTCCCGGGTAACGGTGCGAGCATCAGTCACGATGCGAATCTCGCATCGCGCATCCTGAAACGCATTGAGCGCGGCAATAGCCCCGTTAATCGGCGGTATGGCCAAAAACTCGTTCGTATCGAAGAGCTTGTCCTTGGCATCTTCCCATATACTCTTCGTCAGAAGTTTCGGACGACCGCCCCGAACCAGATTCGGGAACGACGTTCCAATGAGATGTTTGCCGAAGCCCTCGCGTGGCACACGCATACCGAAGTCCTTCTTCAGAATTTCGATCAGCGCTCCTGCCGGGTCCGCGAGGACCCCGTTAAAGTCTAGACACACTTTCGTCACAAAACCCTCCTGCTATATTCCTGAGTGAAAAAGAACTGTCACGATTGAACGTACACTACATATGAGGGTGGAGCAAAGTATTACGTACGAAGAAAGCCCGTCGTTTAGGACGGGCTTTCTCACTACAAAACCTCTTACTTGATTGCGATACCCATTGAGCGAGCGGTACCCTCAACCATACGCTCCGCAGCTTCGAGGGAGCCAGCGTTGAGGTCTGGCATTTTCTGCTCTGCGATCTCCGTAACCTGAGCCTTGGTGATAGAACCGGCCTTGGACATTGGCGTCTTGCCAGAACCCTTCTCAACGCCTGCGGCCTTAAGGATAAGGCGAGACATTGGAGACACCTTGAGGACGAAGGTGAAGGTGCGGTCGTCGTAGACGGTCATTTCCACCGGGATAATGACGCCCATCTGGTCGCGAGTCTGCTCGTTGAACTTGTTGACGAAGTCACCAATGTTCACACCAGCCGGACCAAGCACGGTACCCACCGGAGGAGCCGGGGTTGCCTTACCTCCTGCGATCTGGAGTTTAATCTTCTTAATTGCCTTTGCCATATGAATTGCTTAGAGACTCTACGTTATAGCTTCCTTATCTGCAAGAAATCGAGCTCGACGGGCGTCTCGCGGCCGAACATGGCCACCATAACCTTCACCTTGCCGCGATCCTCATCAATCTCCCCAACCTTGCCCTCAAGGTCCTTGAACGGACCGTCCGCAATAACAACCGGGTCGTCCTTCATGAGGTCGATACGATGCTTTGGTGCCTCCTGGCCCATGCGCTTCATGAGTGTCGATACCTCATGCTCGTCCATAGGGACCGGGGTGTTTCCAGCACCCACAAATCCTGTTACGCGCGGCGTGTTACGAACAACGAACCACGAGTCCTCGTCTACAACCATGCGTACGAGAATGTATCCCGGGTAAATCTTCTCTTCCTCAACGATACGCTTCCCTGCCTTCACGCGAATCTTCTTCTCGGTTGGAACAACCACTTCGAAGATCTTGTTCTCCATACCAAGAGACTCGATGCGCTGCTTAAGATTGCGCTCTACCGCGTTCTCGTACCCTGCGTACGTGTGAATGGTGTACCAGCGTGGAGTCTGGTCTGCAGCATCTTCGCTGAACTGAGGTGCGTTCATTTCCATAATGAGAGGATCTTAGAAAGGACTAATAGCCCGTGATGATTCGGTCTACCACGCCAGTGAAGACGTAGTCGAGACCAGAAAGATAGATCGCGACAATTGCCGACACGAAAATGATGAGCACCGTGTGTACCATCGCTTGGTTGCGATCTGGCCAGACGACATGGGCGAGCTCGCCGCGAACGTTCCTGAGGTAGGTGAAGAATGATTTCATGGTCCTGTAAATAAAAAAGCCCCGCGGGCCTTATATATATGCATGATAGTACGGCCTCAATGCTGTGTCAAACGAACACAGCCCCGCGAGTGCGGGGCTGTGTTGTAGAGAACTTTGTTAGCGAATCTCGTAGGTGATCATGACCGTGATCTCGGTCTCATTTTCCCCTACCGGAAGGCTTGGGGTACGGCTCATGGAGGCCTCCGACATCATCATGTCGCCGCCCTTTCCGTAGCCATAGAAGTCTCCTGCTGCTCCCTCAGAGAAGGACACAACCTTGCCGAGACGGACGTTGAGCTCCTTTGCAAGTTGCTTTGCCTTTGCACGAGCTTCCTCGATAGCTTCCGCACGAGCTTCGGCCGTAACGGCGCTCTCGTCGTCAACAACGAACTGTGGGCCTGAGATATTCTGGACACCGAGTCCTCCGAGTGCTTCCAGTACGACACCTGCCTTCGCAGTATCGCGCACTTTAACCTCAACGGTCTGGGATACGTCGTATCCAACAATGCGCGGGGTGCCAGTCGAGCAAATCATGCCCGGGTAGCAAGGCCGCTGGTTGTAGTCGTACTTCGGAGACACGTTGTACGAGACAGTCTTCACATCACGCTCGTCAATATCCATTTCCTTGAGCGAAGCGAGTGCGTCGTCCATACGCTTCGTTGCGGCATCCTGAGCCGCTCCTACCTCGCTAGCCGACTCCATGACCGTAAACGTAATGCGTGCAGTGTCAGGAACCATGGCAGCTTTGCCAGTACCCTCTACCGTAATGGTGTTGTACGGGTCATTCATGTCGCGTCCAAACGCCGCGTCCCATGTCTTCACAAGGAGGAAGAGCGCGAGTATGGAAAGTACTGCGACAACAGCGATACGTGCTGCGCGGTTGCTGGTAAGTTCGTTCACAAGCTGGTTCATGATGATTCTATTAGGCTATTGGCACTATGGTAGCACGACGTCTGAATGAGCCTTTACTTACAGGGTTATCTGGAGTGTTTGAAGAAGCCCTAGGAGTCCTGTGTGCTCTGGGAGGTCGCGAATAGAAAGTCCTGGCTCCATCCAGTCTGTTACATCGTGCTCCGTAATATCAAATCTAAGAACGTCGTTCTCACGCACCAAATAGTAGCTACTGTGCACCATTGCCTCAAAGCGTTCGATGGTCGTCTCCTTGAATGTCCTTCCATTTACCGATAAATCTCGGAACTGACTGAAATCCTCTACCTGCATATCAGCAGGTTGGAAGCGAGTGTTCTCAAGAATTACATCGTTCGCCGTCTCCCCTTCTCCAATCTCGAAACGATACAGCGCAATCGTGTGCTGCGGATTGCCTGCCAGGGATGGCTTTACAAACACAGCAAGAAGTCGAGTATCCGCGCCGGACACATTCTCCTCCGCGACGTACCCTGTAGTTATCGCAAAGCTAATCCCGCTATCCGGAATCTCCACGTTTGGAAGAGTGCACGGAGCGAACTCGCAGGCTGGTCCTGTCCGTCCTACGGACGTACCATCCGGACAAATCTTCGCCTCCCTGGTACACACAGGCATTGCTGCCGTTATGCCCGGTCGCTCAACGGTGTTCCGATACAGAAATGAACCGAAACCAACAACGAAGAGTATGACGACGCCGGCCAGTAGCTGCTTCATGCGTTACGGTGTCTTGAGTGCGTCGCGGATCTCCTCAAGTACCATAAGTTCGGCACTCTTCTCGGAGGGCGGGGTCTTGCCTGCCTCCTGTTCCTTACGTGCAAGCATTGTAAGGTGATTGATGAGCTTCACGAGAAGGAAGAGTGCGAATGCAGTGATAACAAAAGCGATTACCGCCTGAATGAAAAGGCCATACTGGATCGCAGCATCAGTTGTTGGGATCGCAAGCTGGAGGTCTGCGAAGTTAATACCTCGCGTGAGTAAGGAGAGCGGTGGTGTGATGATGTTTGTGACAAGTGAGTTCGTGATGGCTGTGAATGCCGCACCGATCACAACACCGATCGCGAGATCAATCGCGTTTCCGCGAAGAGCAAACTTCTTAAACTCTGAGAGAAATGATTTCATAAGGATTAATTTATTGGGGCGGCTACCGGGAATCGAACCCGAATTGACAGAACCACAATCTGTAGTGTTAACCGTTACACCATAGCCGCCATGTAGTTGGGTTATAGCACATTTAGAACAAAAAGATGAGCCGCACCACTTGGTGCGGCTCATCTTTTTGGTGCCCGAGAGAGGACTTGAACCTCCACGCCTTGCGGCACATCCACCTCAAGGATGCTTGTCTACCAATTTCAACACCCGGGCAGGTACACTCCCCTAACAGGAAAGCCCGCTTACTATAGCGGGCCTTCTCAGTATTTACAAATTCTCTTACGCTTCCTCGTTCTTCTTCTCTTCGCGAGACTCCTCAGCTGCTACTTCCTCGGGAGTAACCTCACCAGTGTCTCCCTCAGGAACAGTGTCAACTTCTACAACAACCTCCTCTGGAGCATCCGCTGCGACCTCCTCTGGCTTCTCTTCCTCCTTGAAGTCAGTAGTGGAGAGGTTAACCATGCGCATGTTGCGGAGCTGGCGGCGGACCTCGCGAGCAACCTTCTCACGGATGAAGTAGAGCTTTGCGCGACGGACCTTCGAGCGACGAGTAATCTCGATCTTGTCGATAACCGGGCTGTAGAGCGGGAAAATCTTCTCAACGCCAATACCGGACATGGTTGCACGGACCGTGAAGGTCGCACCAGCCTCAGTGCCGTGCTTCACCGCGAGAACAAGGCCCTCAAATACCTGGAGGCGGGTCTTACCCTTCTCGACCACCTTCTGGTGGACACGGACAGTGTCGCCCGGGCGGATGCCGAGCTTGGTGCGCTCATCCTGAGCGACGGGTGTATGGACTGCGTTCATAAGCCTGCGCACTGTATCACAGCCGTTTCTACGGAGCAACGAAGGTCTCGCTTCCCGGGAAGCCCTGAACCGCCTTTTTCATGTCCTCTGGGACCTCCGCGGTAATAAGCACACGGCCAGACGCGAGCGGAATCTCGAGCGAATACGCATGGAGTGCAAGACGTGTGAGACCCAGATCGCAGGGACGTCCAGGAGCATAGAGTGGGTCGCAGACGATCGGATGATGAATCGCCTTCAAATGCACCCTAATCTGGTGCGTGCGGCCAGTTTCGGGCATAAGGCGAACAAGGGAATGCGTCTCGATATCCCCCACAACCTGGAAACGCGTGAGCGCTTCACGCATAAGACCTTTTGCTTTTGGCTGTGCACTGCGCAATCTAAAGTCCTTGCGGCTGCGGCCAATAGCGAAGTTAATCATTCCCTTCTCTTCTTTGAGCGTGCCGTACACGATAGCCAGGTACGTCTTCTTCGCCTGCTTATTCTGAAATGCGAGCTTGAGGCGGGCGTGCGCGTCGGGCGTCTTTGCAAAGACGAGTACTCCTGAGGTATCGCGATCAAGGCGATGCACTACGCCAGGACGTGCAATCTCGGTCCCGTCCTTAAGACGCTGCGTCTCCCCCACTTCAGCAGAGGCTGGGTAGGTACGCGCAAACCAATCGCTTGCGGTCTCGTCCGTCGAGTGTCCGTCCGGATGGGTCATAACACCAGCGGGCTTTGCTATGGCGACGATCTCGTCGTCTTCGTATATAACCGGAAGTTCCATGAAGACACCCTAGCACGCATCCTTATTTCCCGTGCCTTCGTTCGCGCTCAGCGTACTCTGCGAGCACAGCATTAAACTCCTCTTTCGAAAAGTCTGGCCACTTGGTGTCGGTAAAAAAGAGCTCGCTGTATACCGACTGCCACGGCAGGAAGTTCGAGAGTCTGCGCTCGCCTCCCGTGCGAAGTATGAGATCAGGATCGCGAAGTCCTGCACTCCAGAGTGCGTCTGAGAATCCCTCTTCGTCTACGGTTTCTTTTCCTTCCTGCAGCAACTTGTTTACAGCGGCGAGAATCTCAGGACGCCCTCCGTACGACAACGCAACCGTAAGTGTTCCGGCTGTGCCGGTAGAACTTTCCGTTTGAAGCTTTTGCATCTTTTGCTGAAGACCTAGAGAGAAGCGTTCAAGCTGCCCCATGAATCTGACGCGAATTCCGTTTTCTGCTATTTGAGCGAGCGTGTTTGAAAATGAGTGCTCGAATATATCCATAAGATACTCAACTTCCTCAGGAGACCGATTCCAGTTTTCAGTGGAGAATGCATAGAGCACAACTTCCTCAATTGAAGTGTCTCGACACCAGGAGATAAGATCCTGTATACGCTCGAAACCCTTCCGGTGCCCTTCAAGGGTTGGAAGTCCGTGCTCCTTCGCCCAGCGGCGGTTGCCGTCCATAATGACGCCGATTGATCGCAAGGTGCTCATGCTAATAGATAATGCTGAAGTCACGGAAACCTCCGGTCGCTGGCAACCACAGTGACGTAACGCGTTCAACACGTGCAAGGAGCGGTCCGCCTTCGAGGCGCGTTACGTACGCCTCGAGCACGTCGCGAGGACCTTCCGCAATTACACGCACCGTTCCATTCGAAAGATTCTCAACCGAACCAACAAGTTTAAGTCGCCTCGCCTTCCGTTGGGCAAAGTCTCGGTACATAACCAGCTGTACTCTCCCAGAGACTATGGCTTCAAGGCGTTCATGCATACAGATAAGAACGTACCATGCTGGAGCGAGGTTACTTCAAAATATTCGCGTTATGCGCTACTCTAGGCCCTACGGGCGATTAGCTCAGTTGGTTAGAGCAACCCGTTTACACCGGGTAGGCCGGGGGTTCGAGTCCTCCATCGCCCACACAATGAAAAGGGCCAGCAAATCGCTGGCTCTTTTCTATTTCACGTCAGTGCCCCCACCTGGAATCGAACCAAGATCGACGGCTTAGAAGTCCGCAGCTTTATCCATTAAGCTATAGGGGCTTTAGTACAGTAGCGGTCCTAGAGAGACGGGTCAACGAACCGGTACTCCTGGCGATACCGAAGCTGCTCCGCGCGTCTCTCTTCGAATACCGCCCGTACCGATTCGATAGGTGCTTCATCAAAGGATTCAACTACCGCATTCTCGTCTCCAATTATTCCTCCCTTCTCGACACTTTTGAGTAGCCATAGGTTCCAGCCAATGGAGAGCGCAACAAGGACCGTCATAGCAACGAGTAGGTAGAACCAATCACGCGCAGGGTGCACGTAATTGCCGTACGAAAATTTCTTCAGTATTGGAGCGAGATTGAGTGAGGTTTTCATACTTACGGTTTCTCTGACTGGGTTCCAAGTAGGAAGGTTGCAGCTGCAGTCCATGCTGCGGTTCCTTCGCTTGGAACGGTATCGAACGTTACTGACTGAATAGCACTATCATACGGCCCATACTCAATTGCCCCCAAGGTACGGAGTACCGCATCAAACGATCCGGTTATCTTCAAGGAAAGCTGTATGTGACTTCGTTCTCCCTTACTGTCCGCAGATACTGAGGCCACCTCTACCTTAGAGCCGAGCGACACGCCCGTGTCCTCGAGCGTACTAAGAAACGGTACGATATCTTGCTCACGTACTAAATACGCACGCATTGCAGCTTCGTCTTCTGCAAGAGACTCGAGTGCAACTTTTGCCGCTGCAACCCGTGCCGAATCCTGGCTCTTTGTGTATATCTCCTTAGAGAGTGTAGCTGCCTCAACACTTGCCTTTCCTACAAGCGAATACCAGAAACCGTACGCGCCAACGGCAGCGACGAACACGATGAGCGCTATAACGAGCTGGATTAAAGAAGCGCGCTTCATAGAGCAAAGGGTCCCGTTAGGCGAATAGTGAACGAGATGTCGCGCTCCTTGGCGTACGCGCTAATCGGCAGGTCAGCGGACGTTATAAACGGCTGACGTGCTAAAGACTGCTCGAAGGTTCGAAGTGCTTCACGTGTTGTTGCGACACCTGAAACAGACATGGTCGTCTCTGTGCCTGCTTTTGGTGCGAATGAGAATCCCGTAAGCCTGATGCCAGAACGCGGAAGTGCCGCAATCGCACGAACTGCTGCGGATGCTTTTGGTACAGAAGAGAGTCGTGCAAGATACTCTGAGTCAGCTCCTAACGCAGCAACGCGTGTACTTATCTCTTTCTCTTGGCTTCCCGCAAGGGTCGTGGTAAGCGCCGCAAGTGATGCTGTCCGCTCCCCTACTTGGTTTCGCACATACAGATAGGACGGCAGTAAAAGCACGCCATGTACAAGAATCACCCCAGATAGAAGAAGGACCGCCACAACCGCAAGACGCATAAAGTATATGTGGCGCAGCGAGCGTATACGCTCTTCAGGAAGAAGATTTGTGAGTTTACTTTCCATACTCTCGTAGAGCGAGACCGATCGCAGTCCCATAGGCGAGCGACTCTAGATAATCAAGTGGCGGAAGCCAGGACTCTCGCGGTGCTAGATTCACAAACACATCGCCAAGCTCAACCGGAATCTTAAGGGATGTCTCGAGAAATTCAGGTAACCCTCGAACCGTCGCATTACCTCCTGCAAGAATCGCACGCGTCACCGGCTCGTGCACACCTCCCGCGGCCGAGCGTGACTGCCAATAGTCCAGTCTGCGCACAATCTCCTCGCGAATAACAGAAACGGTCGAAAGCATGGCCTCGAGATATCCCGGATCTGACTCATTAATAACGAGTCCGTGTTCCGCCTTCACACGCTTTGCTTCCTCTTCTGTTACGCCAAAGTGTTTTTGCACTGCGAGCGTGAGTGCATGCCCGCCAACCTCAAGCGTTGTAGCGAAACGTGGAACCCGGCGCGATATAACCGCGAGTTTCGTGGTGGTCTTACCAATATCAATAAGAAGAACCGTTTCCTGATCTCCTGCCGGAAGCAGTGCACGGGGCATCGAGAACATCTCGTTCTCAACGGCACGTACCGTAACATTCGCCTCGTCAAATGCAGACACCGACTCCTCGATCACACGTCGAGCGTAACCTACGCCGAGCACTTGAGTCTGGTCCCCCACCACCCCAGCAGGAACGAGATCGAACGCGACTTCAGATGGCGGGAGCGGCACATACTCATCGAGTTGCTGTTCTACAGCAGTCCGCCGTTCCTTACTATCCTTTCCCGGCACTTGAGCTTCGAACAAATAGCTACGAGATTCTGAAAGTGCGATGTTAGCAAAACGCACATGATGCTTCTTCGCGAGGGTCCGAACGGCTGCAACAATCGCTGCACGATCCGTCATTTCACCGCCCGTAACGGCACCCATAGGGAGCCGCTCTTCGCCAAACGCAACAAGTTCAAGTCCGTGGAGACGTTCCTCGAGCACCGCGAGTTTTACGCCGCTTGCGGACACATCAATACCTGCGGTTGGAAATGCGAGATATTTCGGCGGAGCGAATTCTATGCGCGTGAGTCGGGCGAGAGCGTTCTTGGCCATACGTACGCAGAGTATACCGCGTGCACGAGCATGAAGTGTGCTTAATGTGCAGTTGTTCCCGGTGGTACGTCCCGATCGGGCGAGAGGAATGCAAACGTATCGTCCTGACCAACCGCAAACAACATACCGTTCGATTCGAGTCCTTTTATTTTTCTCGGTAGAAGATTCGTGACGAACGCAAGCTGGCGTCCAACAAGATCTTCAGGTTCGTTCACATACGCGCGTATGCCAGAGACAATCTGGCGCGGTCCCGTGTCTTCGTTGAAATCAACGACGAGTCTCAAAAGCTTATCGGTCTCGGGTACAAGCTCGGCGCTTCTAACGGTACCAACCTTCACCTCTATCTTTGCGAACTCATCTATGGAAATGTGGTTTTCGTCAGCCATGGGTACGGGTGAGGTAGCTAGTAAGGATAAGAGCTGCTGCAGAGGCATCGACGTCAGGACTCCCTGGCATGCGCACGCCCTCGAAGTCGCGTCGTGCTTCCTGGGTAGTGTACATTTCCGGCTCAAAGAACACCTCGATTTCAGAACGTCGTTCGAGGAGTGCCGCGAATTCCTTCGCGAGCTTGGCGACCTTGTTCTCGGTGCCGTCCATACCCATCGATTCCCCTATCACAATCGCCTCAACGTTTTTACGTTCTATAAGTGCAAGAACCTCGTCTATCAAGCGCCCATCGTTCGGAATGATGCAGTGCGGAAAGCCCATAGAACCCGCTTCGTCCGAGAGAGCGATGCCTATCTTTTTGGTACCGAAGTCAATTCCCATGTAGCGCATGGACCCATGCTACACGGCCTTTCGCCCGCATGCTACACTCCCGGCAATGTCTCCATTGAACGATCTCGCGAGCCTTCCAATTTTCTCCGTAGTTCCGTCCGGGGTTCTCCTCACCCTTCTTCTCGTAGTTCTTGTGATCACGACCGTGCTCAAAGCGTTCGCCCTTTGGCATACTGCACGCAATCATCAGGTGCTCTGGTTTGTTGCGATACTTGTCCTTAATACACTTGGTATTCTTGAGATTGTGTACCTTGTCGCCTTCCGAAAAGACAAGGTACTACATACCGCATCTGCACCTGCGGTTGCATCACCCGCTTCAAAAGAGTAAAACTCATAGGTAGGGAGGAGTGGCAGAGTGGTCTATCGCACTTGTCTTGAAAACAAGAGTGTCGCAAGGCACCGTGAGTTCGAATCTCACCTCCTCCGCAAAACCAAAGCAGTTTTAGAAGACTGTATAAAACTAGAGAAGTCCTCTACCACGTGCTGCAGGCCGTGGCTCCGCTACATATCATCCACGCCCATGTTGGGCGAACAGGGTCATAAAACGCTTGTGACGCAGTCGGGAAACTTTCCGGACCAGTTGCATGCGCCAACAACTTATAGCTCGCCCCATTCCCGCCCGAGTAATATAGATAGCCACTACAGCCGCCAAATTGTCTACTTGGGTCAACTGGGAGCACTGGAATGTACGTTGGTGCGAGATCGGGAATATATCCACTCGGACCAGTAAGTCCTCCCGCTACACCGCAGCCACTGGTCTGGTATCCGTGCCACGTACTTGTAATGGGATACCTTCCGTAGTCGTTAAAATACAACTCAAGCGCAGTCTGAAGTTGCTTCAAGTCAGTTTTGCGCGTTGCATCCCGAGCTTTTGCTCGCGCAGTGTTTAGACTTACTAGCACAACACTTGAAAGAATGCCGATGATGGCGATCACAACCAACAACTCAATGAGTGTAAAACCTTTAGTTTGTTTCTGGGTGTGAAAAGTCATAGGTTAAATTTTTTGCTCGAGTCGTGGTGGTTCATTCTGTGGATATATAACCTGCTGACCAGGAGGTGCTTCAAATTTTGCACCTGTACCTCCACTATTAAACATAAGAAAGAAGACGAAGATGAATGCAATAACCACAAACCCAATGAGCACGTGCTGAGCTTGTTTCTCATTCTTTATAAGACCACCCGAGCTCTGTATAACCAATCCCATAATTCCTGGGGCCTGCGTTTGTGAAGATGTCGCGGGTCTCTGAAATTCCTCGCCCTCAAACGTTACCGATGCTGGTTGACTATTTGGGTCCATGTGAGTTGTTGCTCTTTTAATTATATACCAGCCCCTGTGGGATGTGGGCCAAATCGCACGCGAGTGTGATTTCGCGCACTAACGTACGAGTACGAGTGGTATCATTCCTTTATCTATGGCACGCGCTGTGTTCTTCGAGTGGGAAGCAGATGGATACGTCTTCGAAGAGAAGAGCGGTGATTGGTATTGGGCACTCGGCATCATTGCTGTTGCTGCTGCAGTGGCAAGCATTCTTTTCGGGAACGTAATTCTTGCACTTCTCATTATCGTTGCGTCCGGTGTGCTCGCCCTCACCACCATGAAGCGTCCACAGCTCCATCGCTTCCGGATCACCGACGAGGGCGTGATGATTGACGAGAATCTCTACGAGTACGACCGCATCATCTCGTTCTCAGTGCTTGAGTACATCGACCCAGAGCGTCCTGCTACCCTCTCAATCCGCACTCACTACCTTCTCGCCCCACACCTCCTTATCCCTATCGTTGGACATGATCCTATGGATATCTACGAGTTCTTCGCGGACCATGTTGAAGAGGGACGTCATGACGAATCAGTGGTCGACCGCATCATCGACCTCCTGCGCCTTTGATTTAGTGGGCGTGGTGCGGTAGAGTCCTCATACGCTCTTGTCGTTCAATGGATAGGACGCAACTTTGCGGAAGTTGTAATGATGGTTCGATTCCATCCAAGAGCACTACACTGGGCGCTGCGTTACCATGGGAACTCGCTCCTGTCGTTCAATGGATAGGATGGTTCCCTCCGAAGGAATAGATGCAGGTTCGATTCCTGCCAGGAGCACCATGTAAGGAAAAAGCCCGCATGATGCGGGCTTTTTCCTTTGCTTCGTTACGCTTTCGCGCGGCCGATTGCCTTTGCAAGGCGGGACTTCTTGCGAGATGCTGCGTTCTTCTTGATAACACCAGTCTTCGCCGCCTTGTCGATAGCCTTGTAGGCTGCCGAAAGGGACTTCTCAGCCTCCTTTACGTCAGTTGCGATAGCCTTGCGGACAACCTTAGTGGTGTCGGCGAGGGTGCGCTTGCGGCGCACGTTGAAAACGTGCTTCTTGAGGGATGCGCGATGCGCCTTCTTTGCGTTCTTCGTGATTGCCATTGTAGACCGGATAGTACGGCATTCCGGGAATATGCGCAAGAAATGTTAGGATACGCATATGATTCGGCAGGTACGCGGGACTGTGGTTGGAAACGAGGCAGGCGGTATCGTCCTGGACGTCTCTGGCTGGGGAGCACTCGTCCACGTCGCAAGCCCAGATACCTATAAAGAAGGTACGGAAGTAACACTCAAGACATATCTTGCCGTAAAGCAGGACGGCATGGATCTGTACGGCTTTCCGGACGAGGAAGAACGCCGATTCTTTGAACTTTTGCTTGGTGTACCAGGCGTTGGTCCAAAGACAGCCCTCTCAATACTTAGACGTGCTCCCCGCGAAGCGCTCGAGGGGGCTATTGGCAAACGTGATCTCGATTACCTCACCCGTGTTATTGGTCTTGGAAAGAAGGCTGCGGAGAAGCTCATGGTTGAATTGTCCGAAAAAGTTGGCCAGGGCCACGCACCGGACGCAGACGACTCGGAAGTGTTTGATACGCTTATAGCACTCGGCTACACAGAACGTGAGGCTCGCGCGACGCTCGGCAAAATACCCGCAACCGTCGTTGGCAAAGATGCCCGATTGAAGGCTGCGCTGAGCGGCAAATAATATGTACGGAATTCTTAACCTCATCATTAGCATTCTTAAGAAGGTCCTTCCGGCTTCGCTCGTGAAGCCACTCCTCCCGCTCTATCACCGTGTGATGGCCTATGTACTAGCAGCAAGCTATGGCTTCCCTGCCAAACACATGACTATTATCGGCGTCACCGGCACCAAAGGAAAGTCGTCGGTGTCGGATATGCTCTTCACGGTCCTGCATCACGTGCGTTACCCCGCTGCAGTCGCAGGCACCATACGCTTCGCAATCAAAGACACTTCGGAACCAAACCTTTTCAAGATGACGATGCCAGGACGTGGCTTCATTCATGCGTTTCTCGCACGAGCCAGAAAAGAAGGCGTGACGCATGCGGTTGTGGAGATTACATCTGAAAGCGTGCGGCAACACCGCCATCGTTACCTATTCCTTGATGGACTCGTGTTCACAAACCTGCAGAAAGAGCACATTGAATCCCATGGTTCGTTTGAGAACTATGCCGCCGCAAAGCTCGAGATTGGCAAGGAGCTCGCTCGCTCACCGAAACGGCCGCGTGCGATGATTGCAAACGCCGACGATGAGCGCAGTGCGCCATATCTTGCGCTTCCTGTCGAAGAGAAGCTCCCCTTCTCGTACGACACCGTGTCCGACGTTGTACATGGCCCGGGTACAGTCGCATTCACATACGAGGGTGTTCGCTTCGGCATGAAACTCCCGGGTAGCTTTAGTGTTATGAACGCGTTAGCCGTTATCCATGCGGCGCGCTTCCTTGGGGTCCCCCTTACCCACATCGCTGACGCACTCGCAGCACTCGACCGTATCCCCGGACGTACCGAACGCATTGAGGAGGGCCAGGACTTCCAGGCAATCGTTGATTACGCGCACACCCCTGACTCATTGAAAGCGCTCTACGAAGCGTATCCAGTACGAAAGATTTGTGTTCTTGGGAACACGGGCGGCGGGCGTGACACCTGGAAGCGACCTGAGATGGGAAAGATTGCAGAAACATACTGCGACACCGTAATCCTTACAAACGAAGACCCGTACGAAGAGGATCCACGCGCGATCGTTGATGCCATGGCAGATGGTATGGAGAAGAAGCCGCTGATTATCATGGACCGTCGAGAAGCAATCGCACACGCACTCTCGCTCGCTCGCTCAGGCGACGCGGTTCTTGTAACCGGTAAAGGTACTGATCCGTACATTATGGAGGCGAACGATACTCGAACGCCATGGAGCGATGCGCAGGTAGTGCGTGAAGAGCTGAAGAAACGACGATAGCCTTGGTACTATAGAAATATGAAAGGCGACGGAATTTTCTTCCTCGGCGTGCTGGCATTCTTCTTTATCCTTTGGTTTGCAACGGGAGGGCCCACGAAACCAATCTCCTTTGCTGGTCCCTACATCACCCCGATAACGGATGTTGATACTGTTCAACAAGGGTATGGCGACACCCCCGCCGCAGACTTCAGGTCTAGCAGTGTGTGGTCCAATATTATTGGTGGCAGTTTCTCGGGCGGTACTAACTTAGGGGGCGTAAGTAATCCCTCTCCACATCGCGGACAGGTGCGTGTTGCAGGGATTGGCGGGGTCAGTAGCGAAGATCCAGATCTCGAGTACGTCACCCTGCGCGCATCAGGCAATACGAGCATCGATATAACAGGTTGGCGACTCGTCTCTGGTGCATCCGGCCGTGGCGCGCGAATTCCAGAGGGCGCGGTGCTCCCCCGCTCAGGACGGGTTAACGATATGGGACGCATCATCCTCAATCCTGGAGACGAGGCAATCGTTGTTACCGGTGAGGCTCCAACTGGGGTCTCATTCAAAGAGAACATGTGCACGGGATACTTCATGAGTCGCCAGGAATTCTATCCAAGCCTTTCGAATCGATGCCCATCTGCATACGCAGAATTCCAGAATCATTACACTGGAAATCAGCTCCGAGACGACGCCTGCTATAACTTAGTACGTAGCACACCGTCCTGTCGTACTCCGAGCGATCGTGGAGTCTCGAATGCGTGTATTACACTCATCGATAACTACCTTACCTACAATGGATGCGTCGAGAATCACAAAAACGACGCAGACTTCGCCGGGGGTACCTGGCGCATCTATCTCAAGTATGAGAACTCACGCGGCAGGTCTGACGAGCTATGGAAATCCTCGAGAGATGCCGTTAAGCTTCTTGACTCTGAAGGCCGGACGGTAGACCTCTATACGTATTAGCGGTATAACGTGCAAACACGCGCCCGTAGCTCAGTCGGTAGAGCAGCTCCCTTTTAAGGAGACGGTCCCTGGTTCGAGCCCAGGCGGGCGCACCCTAGTTTGAGTTCGAGAGCGAGTCGTGAAGTTTTTTGAGTGCCTTCTTACGCATAGCAACTTCCGCCTGCTCCTCGTCTGACATTTCAGCGTAGGTTTTGGTCTTCCCGTCCGGGATAATGATGGAAGCCCACCCGAAGCTACGAGTTCCTCTCGGGGTCTCAGCAACAACTCCCGACATTGATCCCTCGAAGATCTCTACGGTATCTCCGTTATGAAGTCCGTATCGAGCGGTAGCTACACATGCTCGATCCTTTCCATCAAGGAGACGGCACAACCCCTCCTGTCCGAGCTCCTGCTCAAAGTATTTAATAAACGTTCCTGACAGCCTTCCGAGTGCGGTGAATGTAACGGATACATCTTCAACAAGAACCGGTACCTTAAGTATTGAAAAGGCTGCCTGGGCCTTGGCTCGCACCACCTCGTCAGGATCAATGGATTGAATCTCTTCGAGATCGAGTGCCTGGTGTCGTATGGGAATCGAAAGAAATCGACGCACTTCCTCCACCTTTCCTACATTCCCGGTAACAAAGATAATTTCATTCATGCTTATGGTTTGAGTGAGAGTGCGAATCGCTCAAGCGCGGGACCAAGCGAAAGATCTCCCGATCGTGCATCGGACAAAAGTTCGATGAGTGAGACGGATAGTGCACGTGCGCCATCCTTCCCCCATTTCGTATTCCCCTTCTGCATCATGTCGCGCGCCTTCCAGTGTAGGAGGCCGTGCGTTACTTCCGGTACATCGCCCATACGTTCTGCTTTCACGAGCTCTTTCCAAAGAGTCTTTCCGTCCTTACTGCCGAGCGCGTTCACGAGCGCGCTATTGAATCCCCTATCTCGCTTCGGCGCAGCATCTTCTTTGAAAACTTTTGTTGCAACTGCTTCAAGCTTTTTGGCTCGAGCAGCAAGCAACTTTGGCGCGAGTATGCCTACGGGATTCTCGGAGGCTCTGAGCAGGTCAAGCATTGAGAGCATGGTCTCTCCAGCACTCTCGTCAGAAAATGGATCGTCAAGAAGTATTAGAGACTTCGCAAAGAAAAGTCCCTGCGCACTTATTGCATCACGCAATGCCTCTTCGGTTATTTGGCTTCCCTGAAGTCTGATATATGCGGCATCTGGCGCCTTGGCTCTGGCTGCTGCAATCCACGCAAATGCTTTTGCCCGTGCCTTTCCTGTATCAGTCCCGTGGAAGAGATAAATCATAGCGGTTGCATATCGCCCCAATTCGCTCCCTGTTTTGCGTCAGCGAGTATCGGTACACCATTTGTGAGCTCTTTTGGAAATGCCTGCTCCATCACTTCCTTGATACGGGTGCCTAGTTCCTTTGCGCGTTCAGCACGCACTTCGTACACTAGCTCGTCATGCACCTGAAGGAGTAGATGTGCTTCCTCGCGGTCTCCGTTCTCCCTAAGCTCCCTATCAACCTCAACCATGGCGCGCTTAATGAGGTCGGCTTGTGTTCCTTGTATCGGCGCGTTAATGGCCATGCGCTCGGCCTGTGCACGTACGTACGGCAACGAAGACTTCATCTCCGGGAACTGACGCCTTCTCCCAAACAGTGTCTCGGTATACCCATGTTTCCGTGCGTATCCACGCGTTGACTCAAGATACTTCGCGAGTGAGTCAAAGGTTGCAAAGTAATCGTCATAAAAGGTGTGCGCTTCAGCGAGCGAGGTGCCGAGCTGTGTCTTAAGTGCGTTCACACCCATGCCGTAAAGAATTCCGAAATTAATTATCTTCGCGCGTCTACGCATCTCGCGGTCCACGCTTTCTGTTGGCACCTTAAACACTGCAGCGGCAACTTCAGTATGCACGTCGCGTCCGCTCTTAAATATCGTTTCGAGCTTCTCGTCTTTTGACAGAATTGCCGCAATACGCAGCTCAATCTGCGAGTAGTCGATGCCAACAAGCGTATAGCCGTCTCTAGGAATGAACGCATTTCTAATCGCGCGTCCGCGATCGGTACGTATTGGTATGTTCTGCAGGTTCGGATTCTGGCTCGCCATGCGCCCCGTAACCGCTCCGGTTTGAAGGAACTGCGCATGGAGACGATTGCCTTCGTCTAGAAGTGGCGGGAGTGCCTCTATATACGTGGAGAGGAGTTTCTGAAGTCCACGAAACTCGAGCACATCAGAAACAATTGGGTGCAGGTCTTTTATCTTTTCAAGTTCTGACTCCTTGGTTGAGCGCTGGCCGGTTGCGGTCTTCTTCTGTCCTTTCGCACCAAGCTCGAGCTCGTCGAACAAAACATCACCTAACTGCTTCGGCGAGCTTATATTGAATTCGTGCCCTGCTGCCTTGTATATACGGGCTTCTATGGTCTCAAGTTCTTTGCGATATGTCTTTCGCAATGTCTCAAGCACCTTCGTATCTATACGCACACCGCACTGCTTCATTTCCTCAAGTATTGGAATGAGAGGCTTCTCGATTGTGTCGTATAGCTCCTTCAGGCGTCCGGTCTCCGCAACACTCTTCTCAAGTAAAGTATACGCCTCGTCGAAATCTTTCGCTTTAGTGTACGCGAGGATGTCGTCGAGGGTTGGATTCGTAAAGTCAGAGTACAAAAGCCACAGCATCACTTTCGCTTCCTGCAGACGATCGAGTGGGATGTCTTCTTCTGCTTCTTCTTCAAGCACCTCTTCGTTTTCCGTGTCGTCGTCTCCCCCAAGCAGCAACCTAACGCGCGGCTTGAGGGAACGGAAGCCGAGCTCGTCGAAAAGTGCGAGTAGTTTTTCAGTTAGGATGGTCTCCTTCCAAGCCTTAGCAGGCATCGCAAATGTAATAGGTGCGTCAAGACGAATTGTTGCGAGTGATTTTGAGAAGAGCGCATCCTCTTCATGCTCTTTGAGAAGATTTACAATGCGCGGCTTTACGCCAGCAGCCAACACCGCTGCTTCATCTTTCTTAATTGCTTTGTATATGTCCTCAACAGATCCAAACTTCTGTATAAGCTCAGTTCCCGTCTTCTCGCCGATACCCGGCACACCCTTAATGTTGTCCGATGGGTCGCCGCGCAATCCTTTATAGTCTGCGATGAGTGCGGGCGAGAATCCATATCTCTCTTCAACGGCCTTCTCGTCGTAAAGGATTGTGTCGTTCAATCCTTTCTTGAGCGTATAGACCTGCACCTTCTTTCCGGTTATGAGCTGCATCGTGTCCATGTCGCCAGACGCGATGATGATCTCAATGGAAGGATCGTCCTTCAGTTTCTCAACTATAGTGCCGAGGATATCGTCCGCCTCGAATCCTGCTTTCTCATAAACAGGTATGCAGAAAGCCTTGAAGACATTCCTCGAGGTGTTGAGTTGTGTGATAAGCGCATCGTCTATCGATGAGCGTGTTCCTTTATATTCTTCGTATGCCTCGTGTCGCACAGTCGGTCCTGCCAAGTCGTAGCACGCAACGATATAGTCGGGCTTTAAATCAGTCGCGATGCGCAGGAGCATCGAAGACAATCCATAAAGAGCGCCAGTCGGCTGTCCGTCGGGCGCCGTAAACTCGGGGAGCGCATGATATGCGCGATGAATAATTGCGTGCGCATCGAGAAGCACGAGCTTGGTTGTGTCTTTGTTCTTAGGCATAGGCTATGTCGCGTTCGGTATCTGTGCGCACAGTGAGGGTTATAGCGACGTCTGCCTGAGGAAGCCCGTCCACTACCATCTCCGGCCACTCAAGCAGCACAAGTGTCTGCGCATCTTTAAGTGTCTGCGCGAGGTCGAGCGCTTTCAAATCTTTCCCTTCCGTAAGACGGTACGCATCGATGTGCACGAGCTTCGAGAATTCCGTTCCGGAAAGCTCGTACGATTTTGCAAGCACGAAGGTGGGGCTCGTAACGGTATCAGTAACGCCGAGCGTCCGCGCAACTGCCTGCGTAAACGCCGTCTTCCCGGCCCCAAGGTTACCTGAGAGTGTGACCAGTGTTGCGCTGTCTTGTTTTGGGTGGAGTGTGGACACAAATTCCCTAACCTCCTCTTCGAGGTCCGCAAGGTCCATTATCGTTCGCGCTGCTCTCATGTCCCTAATTGTACCAAGTGCCATAGGAACGCGCTCCACGGCGCGCTATTATGGTGCTAATGCCTGCACATTTTGATACCGATGCTGAAGACGCAAAACTTGCGTCTTTACGTGAACAAGAAGAGGAGGACCTAGCACGTGTACTGTCCGAGAAGTACGGACTCACCTATACCGACCTCACTATCATGCCGCTTAATGTGGATGCGCTTCGACTTATCCCTGAGAAAGAGGCGCGTGAGGCCGAAGTAGTAGCGTTTGAGAAAACCGGTAAGCACCTTTCAATTGCACTTCGGAATCCGAGCAACATCGCACTTGCGCAGATCGAGCACGCGCTCGAAAGTCAGGGGTTCATCCTCTCTCGCTTCTTGGTCTCAAAAAAATCACTCGACAAGGCGTACGCACGTTACGTCGAGCTCTCCCTCGCAAGTGAATCAAAAGCAGGTGTCTTTGATATTAGGGGCGAGGAACTTCACGAACTGCGCGGAACACTCACGAGCCTTGCGGCACTCCGCACTCAACTCAACGAGACCCTTAAAGCCGGTGCTCGTGCACAGGTATCGCGCGTGCTTGAGTTCATTCTCGCAACCGCATTCGCCATGAAAGCATCAGACATTCATATCGAACCGGAAGAAACCGGTATTAGGTTACGACTCCGTGTAGATGGTTCGCTTATTGATGCATACACCTTCGACGCACACACGTACAATCTCTTCGCATCCCGCATCAAGCTCCTCTCGGGACTCAAGATAAATATTAAGGACCGTGCGCAGGACGGCCGCTTTTCGGTGCCTGTTGGCGATAGTGAAGTTGAAATTCGCACCTCACTCATCCCTGGCGCATACGGCGAGTCGTTCGTTATGCGTATTCTCGATCCAGGAATTCTCGGGGTCTCCTTTGAAAAACTTGGTATTAGGGAGAATCTTCTTGAGCGACTCAAGACTGAGATTACGCGCCCAACCGGCATGCTCCTGGTTACCGGACCAACTGGATCGGGAAAAACAACAACGCTCTATGCGTTCCTCCGTCATATTCATACTCCCGAAATCAAAATCGTTACGATTGAAGACCCAGTTGAGTATCACCTTCCCGGTATTGTGCAGACCCAGACTGATGGCAAGCAGTACACCTTCGCCTCAGGACTTCGTTCGGTACTTCGCCAAGACCCTGACGTAATTATGGTTGGAGAGGTGCGTGATGCAGAGGTTGCCACAACGGCAGTGCAGGCCGCTCTTACTGGACACTTCGTCTTCTCTACGCTCCACACAAACAACGCGGCCGGCACCTTCCCTCGCCTTGTTGATCTCGGTGTTGATCCGAAGACCTTCGCGTCTGCAGTCTCTGTTGCTATGGCCCAACGTCTCGTGCGCACACTTGATCCGGATGCAAGGAAGCAGGTACCAGCTACAGACGAGCAGAAGAAGATGATGGAAAAGGTACTTTCAACTGTTGAGGACAAGAGCCTCCTTCCAGCGTCACTCGATATGGTATGGGTACCTGACCCAAAGAGCGAAGAAGAGACTGGATACAAAGGGCGTGCGGGTGTGCATGAAGCAATATTCATGGACGACGAACTTGGCAACTTCCTACGAGAGAATCCGAGTGAGGGAGAGATTGCGAAGTCGGTTCGTCGCCAAGGATTCCTTACTATGGCGCAGGATGGTGTATTGAAAGCAATATCTGGTTACACCTCACTCGACGAGGTATTCCGGGTTGTTGATTTGCCTCGAGATTAAGTGCGTCGCTCTCGTACTGTCTTGGCTATGTCCTTGATGATGTCGTAGCCGGCAACACCAAGACCGAACCCTGCCGCGCTCGCAAGCGCACGCACAGAGGTCTCCCCAACCTTGAAAGCAAGGGTGCTGTAACGACCAGCGCTTTTATGTTCGTCCTGCATCCGGCGTAACACTGAATTGGTTTCGTCTTTAAGAGGGGTAAGTTCAGGCCGTTCGCTCGCTGTCTGTTCCCTTTGTATCGTAACGAGAATACCTTCTAGTAGGTCCTCAATGCGCTGAGGATTCTCAGCGAGCGATTCTGCGGTTATGGGCTCGACTTCTTTAGTGTCTGCCTGCGCAGGTTCAAGACTAGCCAGCGCCATAGCGAGCGCTGCTGCAACCTTAAGTTTGTGCAGCTTGTTCGTCGCATCCTTTGTCGTCTCACGAATCTCAGAGACAGCTCCTGCGCGTTGCTCTGAAGGAAACGTCTCAAGAACAGTTCTCTGTGCCGAGAGGTCGCGCACAACAACCGTGAGGTCGTGCACACCCGCATCTTTGTCGAGAGCTTCAAGTCCTTCTAAAAAAACACCCTCCTGTGTCTCCTGCACTGGCCGTTTTTCTATTGAGCTCATACCAAAGGGTCGATAAGCTTGGCACGGACTGCTTCAAGTCGAGCTGCATCATCATTCTTTTGTCCCTTGTCTAAAACCTTAGCGATACGTACGCGATGCTCCTCAAGAACCTCAGCGGCTGCTTCGTCATACGCTCGTTTTATTTCCTGAGGCGTCATTGGGTCTATTGTAGCGCGCACAAAACGCAAAACGCACGCCGTAGCGTGCGTTTTGTTCCTGTGCCTTCTCTCGAGATCGTGCGCAGTACCCTCCAGGCACTCCTTTCCGCAATGGAAAGGCGGACGAGTCGCCTGAGGATGCATCCAGCGAGCCGCGAACAAGCGCGGTACCAAATGGTCCTTGGGGAAACGCCCTGAAGCCGTCAAGCCTTGCCTAGAGGGTGCTATGTACGATTTAAAAAGAAATTCGGCCCTTATGAAGGAGCCGGTGTGTTAGAATACTAGCATAGTGCAACTTTATGTCAAGCCCCTCTGACCTACCGAAGCTTCGTGATCAGGCCCTGGATAGCGCGCTAAGACCGTCTACCTGGGACGATTATGTAGGTCAAGGTCACGTAAAAGCTAATGTTTCCGTCGTTTTAGAGGCTGCCCGCATGCGCGGCGACATGCCAGAACATATTCTCTTCTATGGCCCGCCAGGCGTCGGCAAGACTACCCTCGCCCACCTTGTAGCGGCTTCTTTGGACGCTCCGCTCAAATCAACCTCCGGTGTCGCTATTGAGCGCGCCGCTGACCTCGCGTCCATTCTCACGAATCTTGAACCCGGAACCGTCCTTTTCATCGACGAGATCCATCAACTCTCCTCAAAGGTAGAGGAGCTCCTTTACCCTGCACTCGAATCAGGGTCGCTCGACATTATTCTCGGCAAAGGACCGTCTGCACGTACCGTTGAGCTCGCGCTTCCACCCTTCACGCTCGTTGGAGCAACCACGAGAGTTGCACAGCTCTCTTCCCCTCTTCGTTCGCGCTTTGGTGGTGGTGTGTATCAACTAGATTTCTATACAGACGAGGATCTTCGAAGCATCATTCGCCGTTCGGCAGGTGTGCTTGGTCTTGATGCTCCCGACGAGGTTGTCGAACGAGTTGCTTCTCGCAGTCGCGCAACACCGCGTGTTGCAAATGCACTCTTGAAGCGCGTTCGCGATTATTCGCAAGTAGAAAACAAGGAGCTCTCCGCTGAAGTAGCGGACCTTGCGTGCGAACTCTTTGGTATTGATACCCTTGGTCTTACCAAGGACGACCGCCGCTACCTCACAACACTCCGAGATTCCTTCAAAGGAGGTCCGGCTGGTATTCGCGCACTAGCCTCAGCTCTGCATGAGGACCCCGATACCGTTGAGAATGTCTACGAACCGTATCTCTTGAGACTTGGATTTGTTGAGCGGTCTCCAAGAGGACGTGTCCTTACACAAAAAGGTAAGGATTACCTTGCGACATGATTTTGTTACAGTAAAGCTATGGCAGGACACAGCAAATGGGCTCAGATAAAGCGAGCGAAGGCCGTTACAGATACTGCACGGTCAAAGACATTTGCCAGGTTCGCAAAGCTTATTGCTATCGAAGCGAAGAAAGCAGGCGGGAATCTCTCCTCCCCTAGTCTTGCGTCAGCAATCGAGCGCGCGAAGGCAGCAAACATGCCGAAGGAGAATATTGAACGCGCTATCGCAAAGGGCGGATCAAAAGAGGCTGGTGACCTTACACAGGTTGTCTACGAGTGGTACGGACCGGGTGGCACGGCAATAATCATCGACGCACTAACGGACAACACCAACCGAACGACACAGGAAATAAAGCATCTTATTTCAAAAAGTGGATTCGATCTCGGTGCACCGGGAAGTGCAGCATGGGCATTCCAAAAGTCTTCGGACGGCAGATTTGCCCCGAACGATCCTTTGATGGATTTGTCTGAGGGCGACGAGGAATCGCTCGGAAAGATCTTCGATCTGAT
This sequence comes from uncultured bacterium, assembly GCA_947085505.1. Classification (GTDB taxonomy): domain Bacteria; phylum Patescibacteriota; class Minisyncoccia; order Phycocordibacterales; family Phycocordibacteraceae; genus C7867-001. The sequence goes on along the minus strand of CAMTWI010000003.1, from coordinate 70,688 downwards.
CGATGAGAACGATGATGTGCAGCGTGTGTTCACGAACGCGCGCGGATACGAGAGTAACGAGAGCGACTAACGATGCGTATCCTGGCCATCGACCCTGGATACGATCGCATGGGCCTGGCTGTCCTTGAGGGTGACCCGTCACGCCCAATACACATATGGAGCGACTGTATCGTTCCGCCCAAAGGCGCGACTGGGGAGCGTCTTGCGTTTGTACATGAAGCTGTAGCACTTGCGGTCAGAGAACACGCACCCGATCGTGTCGCAATCGAGAGCCTTTTCTGGAGCACGAACAACAAACGAAGTGCCTTGGGTGTTGCAGAAGCGCGTGGCGCTGCCCTTTCTGCAGCTGCGGAAGCCGGGCTTTCTGTTTCTGAACACTCCCCTCAACAAGTGAAGCTTGCTGTTACCGGGTACGGCAACGCAGACAAAAAAGCGGTAGCAGGTATGCTTCCCCGCCTCATACAGCTACCTCAGAAAAAGCGGCTCGACGACGAGCTTGATGCGATAGCGCTGGCCATCTGCGCGCTGTCCACACGCGTCTAGTAATTCCTGTTTGCAAACTCCGAACGGTCTGCTCAAATAGAGGAGCTCTGCATTACGCGAGCATACTAAATGTAATTTACGTACCCATGATGTTTGACGATGAGATCTTGGACCCTGAGGAAGAACTCGACGAGAATGGCTTTCCTCTCGTAGACGAGGAGGAGGTTACAGAGGATGAAGAAGAGGTTGAGGACGAGAATCTCCTCTAAGAAAACGGCCCCACGGGGCCGTTCTTCGTGATAACATGGTCAAATCATGCCGAAGCGCCCTCGTAAAAAGCTAAATGTCCGGGGACATCTTGAGAATCCGCACCCAATACTGCGTGCGCTCTTCATTATTATCGGCGGCCTTATGCTCCTTGCAGGTGCTGGCATCCTTTGGGCCGCTCTTACTCCTATCCCGGACCTAAACTCCTTTGATTCTCGGAAAGTCGCGCAGTCCACTAAGATTTACGACCGCAGCGGAAAGACCGTTTTGTACGATCTCAATCACGATGTGCGTCGGAATGTTGTTCCTCTTTCTGAAATCTCACCAAACCTCCAGAGAGCAGCCATCGCAATTGAAGACTCGGATTTCTACAACCACAGTGGTGTGTCCTTGAGAGCTATTGCGAGAGCTATTTGGGTAGATATCCAGACCCTGTCCTTTGCGCAGGGCGGATCAACCATCACACAGCAGGTGGTGAAGAATACGATTCTCTCGGGTAATAAGACGCCAATTCGTAAGTTCCAGGAGTGGGTTCTTGCCTGGAAACTTGAGCAGAAGTACACGAAGGACCAGATTCTTGAATTCTATTTCAACGTAACGCCGTACGGCGGGACGATGTATGGCGCTGAGGTTGCAGCGCGGTCTTTCTATGGAAAAAGTGCGATTGATCTCTCTGTTGCTGAGGCTGCATACCTCGCTGCAATTCCACAACTTCCAACCTACTACTCCCCATACGGCAACAACCGAGACGAACTTGATATACGTAAGAATTATGTAATCGATCGCATGGAGTACCTCGGGTACCTCAGTGCAGAAGAGGCAGCCGCTGCAAAGCGTGAGGTTGTTGTGTTCAGTCGTCAACAGAACAACTCAATCCTCGCGCCACACTTTGTCTTCTATATTGAAGGGCTCCTTGAGAAAAAATACGGCCCAGACGTCGTTACCCAAGGCCTCTCCGTTATAACGACACTCGATGCAGAAATGCAGAACGCAGCGCAATCAATCGTAAAGGAGTACGCGCTCGCGAACGCGGCAAGATTCAATGCTTCGAACGCCGCCTTGGTTGCCATAGACCCGAAGACTGGACAGATTCTCTCCATGGTTGGGTCACGTGATTACTTTGATGAGATCATTCCAGGAAATTACAACGTCGCCGTTGCTCCTCGCCAGCCAGGATCCGCATTCAAGCCATTTGTGTATGCGGCAGCGCTTGAGAAGGGGTACACACCAGAGACCATTATCTTTGATGTACCAACGCAGTTCTCCACCGCATGTTCACCTTCAGACACTAGCAATAGCGCGCCTCCGTGTTATGCACCCCAGAACTACGATCTCAAGTTCAGAGGTCCTATGACGTTTCGTTCCGCTCTTGCACAGTCAATCAACATTCCGGCAGTGAAGGTGCTCTATCTCGCAGGCATCAATAACGTCATCAATCTCTCAACACGCATGGGTATCACCAATCTTGGTGCCGCCAAGGATTATGGTCTTTCCTTTGCGCTTGGTGCTGCTGAGGTCTCCCCACTCCAGATGGCGAGCGCTATGGGTGTGTTCGCAAACGATGGAGTTAGGAATCCCCCAACCGGTATCCTCGAGATCCGCGACATGAAGGGACGTGTTATCGAGAAGTTCACTCCAGCACCAGAGCAAGCTATCGACCCAAGCGTAGCGCGCCAGATTGCGGATATGATGTCAGACAATCAGGCTCGTATTCCTTCCTATAACCCTATTAATCCGCTCTCCATTCCTGACTACGATGTTGCCGCGAAAACCGGTACCACGAACGAGTCGCGTGATGCGTGGACCGTTGGATACTCTCCAACGCTCGCGGTTGCGATATGGGCCGGAAACAACGACAACACGCCAATGTTTAAGGAGATTGCAGGGTACATTGTGGCACCAATGTGGCGTGCGTTTATGGATGTTGCTCTCACAAAAGTGCCGAAGGAATACTTTAACGACCCACCAGGTATCCCTGAGAGCGCTCCGGCGGTACTTCGCGGTGTCGTGATCTACCACTCCCTTCTTCTCTTAACGAATAAAGAGAATCCTCAAGGTCCCCCACCAGTTAATCCGTACGCTGATCCGCAACTGGCGTACTGGGAAACACCAATTCAGCTATGGACGGGCGCAATGCAACAAATGCAGCAAGACGCCGCAACAACAACACCAGATATTGAGCCAGAACTAACTGATAGAGAGCAGCGGGATCTAGATCGAGAGGAGCGCAGAAGGCAACGGGAGGAGAATAATTAGTCTTGAGAAAAGCAAAACCGTACTTGGTACGGTTTTGCTTTGCTGGCCGTCTGGGACGATATTCGAAAGAACTACCCTCAGGTAGACTGGGGGTATGGAATTTAATGGGAGAACAGTACAAATAGTTGCTGGCCAGCACGGAAACGAAAAAGGTCCTGTTCGAGCCCTCATCTCTCGTGGATACGAGTTTGTTCTTGGTAATCCAGAAGCTGGAAACAAGAATGTGCGTTTTATAGATCAGGACCTCAATGCTTCTTACGGCGTATACACTGACACCCTTGAGTCAAAGCGTTCTCAAGAGATACTCGATCTCATCCCGCTTCAAGACGTCGTTATAGATTTCCATACCACTTCCGCTAAGGGACCACCTTTTGCAATCCTCATGGATAAAGCCATGCTTCCTCTGGCTGAGCGGACCGGACTCACTCATGCGGTCTTGATGACGCACAACATAAAGAAAGGCCGCGCACTTATAAACGTACGCGATGGTATTGCTGTTGAGATTTCTGGGTATGACACCCAGGAGAGTTTCGATACTTCTCTTTCAGTACTCGATGCTCTCGAGTCCGGGGAATCGTCCCCTCTTACGCTATACGAAGTGTATGGCCTTATAACTGAACCTGGAGTGTATGAAAACTTTGTTGAATGCGAAGACGGATTCTATCCTGTTCTTGTAGGAGAAGAGTCGTATGACTTCATAGGACTGAAAGCACGGAAAGTTAATTAACTGGGAGACCAGAAATCAAACCTACTGATTCATTGGCATCACAAGATACAGAAATGACGTATCTCCTGATCCCCGCATAACCATTGCCCTTCCAATACCGCTCGCGGACAAGGAAATACTCTCAGCAGCAATCGTTGAGATAGGCGCTGAGAGATACCGATGGTTAAAGGAGAGCTCAACTGCGTCCCCTGAAATAGCTGCAGGGATGGATTCGGCTGAATCCCCCACATCAGCATTCTGTGCGGAGAGCGCAACAGCTTTCGATCCTGCATCAAACCCAAGACGTACCTTCTGGAAAGTGTCGGAGAAGATGGCGGTACGGCGAAGTGCTGCCTCGAAATCTTTCTTAAGGACTGTCGCCTCAGAAATAAAGGATTTCGGGATAATCTGCGTGTAATCAGGGTAGTTTGCGGTAACGAGACGAGTCGTAAGAACGCCTTTCTTCCAATAGAACGCACACTGGTGCTCATCTACAGCGATTTCAATCGTCTCGTCAGGCAACGTCTGCATGATATCAATCGCATTCTTTGCAGGAATGAGCATTGAGAACGCCGCAATAGAGCTTGAGAGGGATACTTTCTTCTCTGCCAAGCGGAAAGAATCAGTCGCAACCGCCTTAAGTGCAGCTCCTTCGCCCGCAATAAGAACAGAGGCGAGTTCAGGACGAACGGTTGAAGTCGACGCATACGACACAACGGACATAACAAGCGCCTTAAGAAGACTTCCAGGAAGCTCGAATTTCGCCCGTGGAGACTCAGGGAGCGGAAGTGTAGGGAAATCCTCGAACGGAAGGGTCTTAAGCGTTGAGCGGCCGTTTCCGGTTGATACAAGGACCGTGTCGCCTGAGTGCTCAAGCGTTAGAGTGCCACTTCCAGAAAGCGAAGACGCAATATCACGAAGTGTGGACGCAGGAAGCGCCACAACTCCATCACTCTTGATCGTGCCTTCGACTTTCAAATCAACTCCGGTCTCGAGATTAGTGGCACGAAGCTTAATACCGTCGTCCCCTGCAATGATTGCAATGCCGGCAAGTACTGGAAGGGTACCGCTTCTCCTCTCAGCGAAGCGTGCAACGCTCTGCACTCCCTCTGAGAATTCTTTTTTATCTAAAGTAATAATCATAGTCCTATTATTAGGGGTGTGGACACGGGGGACAACCCCTTCCGTTCAATAGACTGGCTCTATTAAGACGCTTCACTCGGAAACAACCTGTTGAGGGCGGCCTCGTCTGGACGAGATGTTCTGGGGATAACAAATTGTTGTCCTCTCGGAAACCCTTCTTTCCCCTACATGTCCCCGTGTTTCTTCGAAGGTTATCCATAGGTTTTCCCCAACTATACCAACAGACTTCTAATATCTTGGATCTCTTTTGCAAGGTCTGGGTCAACTATTATTTCTCGCTTTACCTTCTCGCATGAATGAATGACGGTTGTGTGGTCCCTGCCACCAAGCTTTGACCCTATGGTTGGGTACGAGGCGTTGAAGTCCTCTCTGAGTAGATACATGATTACTTGTCGAGGACGCACTACTTCCCTTCTACGAGTCTTCTCATAGATACTCTCCTCATCAATGCCGTAGAACTCAGCAACCTTAGACACCACATGCTTCACAGAGACTGTTTTCTGCGGACGTGCAAAGGAGCGGAGCGAATGACGAACTTCTGCGAGGTCTGGTGGAACACCTTTCACTTGGGTATGACAGACCACGCTGTTGATGACCCCTTCTAGCTCGCGAATTGAACCTGAGATAGAGGTCGCAATGTGCTCGATAACCTCGTCCGAGAGATAGACGCCGTGTGATGCCGCTTTTTTTCGGACGATAGCCATGCGGCTTTCAGTGTCTGGTTCTCCAATATCAATTGACATACCGGCAGCAAAGCGGCCGCGGAGCCTGTCTGCGATATCAGGGATCGCTGCTGGTGCCCTATCAGAGGAGAATAGGATCTGTTTGTTGTTGTCGTAGAGGGCGTTGAAGAGATGGAACAGTTCTTCCTGTGTTTTATCCTTCTTCGAGAAGAACTGGATGTCGTCCATGATCAACAGATCGTACTGGCGGTACTTTTCTTTGAAACGGTTGGTATTTCCAGCTTGGATAGAGTTTGTATAGTCCTGGCCGAAGGTTTCTGCTGTTAAGTAGTACACTTTTCGCCCTGGATAGAGCTTCTTGAACTGGTTCCCGATAGCCTGGATCAAGTGTGTCTTCCCTCTTCCGGTGTCTCCGTAGATAAACAGAGGGTTATACATGATTCCTGGGCGCTTCAGAGCGGCCTGAGCGGCAGTGTGCGCGAGTTCGTTGAAGGAACCAACGACGAACGTATCGAAGGTATACCGAGGATTTAGGCCGTCGCTCTTGTTTATATAGAACTCGTCGAGCGGCATCTCAACCGTTTGCTGTGGCTTATGGCGAGGTTCCTTGGGACGTCGGCGATCGTCTTTTACGATCATGTACTCGATATTTCGGTACTCGTGAGAGACCCCGCGAATGATTTTCAGAAGAAGCATATTGAACTTCTTTAAGTACCAATCACGGAAGAACTGGCTCGGAACGCCAATGTATACAATCCCCTCTTCAATCTTTACTATCGAGCTGTCGCGGAACCAGGTGTTGAAGTTAGCGGGAGAAATGGAGAGCTCCACCTGCGTGAGGGTGTATTCCCAGAGTTCCCGCGCATCAAGTCTATTCATCGTGTGGATAAGTATACGGACGTTTCAAAAATGTGCGACTAGGGCACCTATAAGGCATTTACTTGCTACTCTCTCGTCAACCTGTTAGTATCCTGTGCATATGCCAAAGCGCACCTATCAGCCGAAAAAGCGTAAGCGCGCGCGTACGCACGGCTTCCGTGCTCGTACGAGCACCCCTACAGGACGTGCCGTTCTCCTTCGCCGTCGTCGCAAGGGTCGCTCGAAGCTCACTGTCTAATGATTCCACGTAAATTGCGCCTCACTCGGGCGCACTTTGCGCCTACTGGACCTGAAAAAAGGCTTGTTTCAAGCCATTTTTCCCTATCCATACGGGAAAATCAGATCGAAGGCGGTTGTGCAGTTGTTGTCTCTAAAAAGGTCTCAAAATTGTCCGTTGGACGGCATCTCCTGAAGCGTCGGGTCCTTTCGGTGCTCAAACCCTGGTGTCTTCCCACTCGCGCGCTCATTATCTATGCTCGCCCAGGAAGCCAGACCCTTCCCTTCCCTGTTCTCAAGGAAGAGCTGGAAGATCTACTCGCTCGCGCCTTCCCTGAAGTGCGGTAGACTGAACTTCCATGATGTCCTTCTTCCATACTGTTCTCTACGCGCCGATTTATAACCTCCTCATGTTCCTTACAGATATCCTGCCTGGGCAGGATATTGGTTTGGCGGTGGTTGTGGCAACCTTGATCGTTAAAGTCATCCTTATGCCGCTCTCGTTCGCGGCACTCCGCACCCAGCGAGCAATCAAGGCCATTGAGCCAGAGATGAAAGAGATTCGTGAGAAGCTCAAGGATGATAAAGAGAACCAGGCGAAAGAAATGTTCGCACTTTACAAGAAGTATGGGGTGAATCCATTCGCAGGGCTTCTCACACTCATCATCCAGCTCCCGATTGTTATTGCGCTCTACTGGGTGTTCAACAACAAGACCCTCCTTACGGTTGATGCTTCTATTCTTTATTCATTCGTTCCGGCTCCACTCGCTATCGCGCCACTCTTCTTGGGGGTTTTTGCGGTTACGGGAGCGAGCATTATTCTTGCACTTATCGCTGCAGTCACTCAGTTCGCATACGGTTGGTATGCAATACCTGTTCCTGAGAAGAGTACAAAGAAACCAGGAACGGACATGCAGGCAGACTTTGGACGCTCGCTCGCGCTCCAGATGCGATTTATGCTCCCGGTGTTCATAGGTGTTGCTGCGTACTACACCTCGGTTGCCATCGCTCTCTACTTTATAACGAGCAACCTGGTAGGTGTTCTTCAGGAATTTATTATCCGCCGAAAGAAGATAGAGCTCGTCGCAGTTAAATAGCAAAAGGGCCCGTATATACGGGCCCTTTTGCTATTTCTTAAAGGTCGTATACCCAGAGCGTGCCGTCTTTCTTGTTTGTAAAGACAAGGACATCACCCTTCGAATCAATTGTGAGCGCAATCGCGTCAATGGCCACATTTGCCACTTGTCCTGGGTCAACGACAAGTGTTGCGAGACGGGTATCTAAATCGATGCGCCAGATGCGGTCAGAGAATGTTTTAGCGCCTTGATACCATTCGTCTGGAACGTTGCCTGCGAGTGCGGTTGGTACACCGCAATACACTGCCCTGCCTCCTGGTTCCCACACGCATTTCTCTACGAGCGTAACGAGCGGAAGTGCCGTTGCGTTTCTTGTTGCGAGGTCAAGTACTTGCAGGTAGGTGCGATTGGCATCTACATGGCTGTAGAGGACTGATGTCCCTTCTTGGTTTGGAAGGGTTGCAAGTCCCCTGAGGGGCCCCAGGATGCGCGTGAATGACCCGCCGTCCACAAGGAACGAATATCCATCAAGCCCGCTCGAGGCTTTGGTGGTTGCAACAATGTTTGCACCAGAGAATCCTGCACGTAGTCGTGAAAGCGCTGACGTAAAGAGTGTTCGTACGTTTGTTCCGTCTGGAGAAGACAAAGACCCAATGGATCCAGACGTGCTCGGAAGGAGTGAGAACACCGTGCTTGTGGCTCGTACAGCAACCTGCTCGAGATCCTGCTCAAGGAAGTACCCTTCTCCACCATCAGCTGGGAGCATGTAGGTATCAACACGCTCTGTACCATCAGTTGATCGTGTTAGGTAGCGAACGAATGCACGACCGCCGTCTGTGGTCCAAGCTGCTTCCTGTATACCCGGAAGTGTGCGGTTTGAAATACGGGTAAGCACACGATCATGGACCCTGAATGCGTAGATGTTCCCGCTCTGGCGCTCTATGAAGCGAATCTCAGTATCAGCAGGTATACCAGGCTCTGTAGAAGTCGCTGCAGGTACTGGCGGGATATAAAGTGCTACAGCGCCCTTGGCGACAGGTGCGTCGCTAATACGTATAAGACGGGGTGCCACAACTGTCCCAGCCCCTCGAGTGGGTTGCCCGTCTGGACTGAGAAGTTCGGTTTCTGTGCGATTCCCACTCGAACCGAAGGGGTTACTTGGTACTCCAACCGAGAGAGTCGGGTTGTTAAAGAAGAGGAAGTACGCACCAACAAGCAGGCCGAGTACAACTACGATGCTGGCGACAATGATGAGGATGCGGCGGTTCATAGGCTGCATTAATTCGTCTTACAGACAGCTCTTCTATCTTCACACTGATACTCTGTGTTCGTGTTTCCTGTACTAGCAGGAACACCTGTGTCCCCTGGACAGCTTCCCCATCGAGCCAGGATAAAACGCTCAGCCCAGTTATCGTCACGATCTGTCTCTACTTCTCTGCCCGCTGCAGTGCAAGCATTTCTAAAACTAGTAACCCTCGCGGCATGGTTCGGAACCACACCAACAAACCTACCTTTATTTTCTACACGGTCGTACTCTTGATAGCTGTAGTAGATGAGCGGCTGATCAAGGAAGACGCGTGGCGCTTGCTCACCTGAGCTTTCGCTTTTTCCACAGCAAATATTTCCCTGCTGAATACCGGCGCAACAGGCATTATCAATTCTTACGTAACTTTCACTAAGCTCGAGTGCACAATTCCCGCCCACAATAATTGGAGACTCAGGAGGATTGTTAAAGGTGGCACAGGAAGTCGCTTCTCGGCCCGCATCAGAATCCGCTGGTACAGAACAGGTTACTGGTGGTCCCTGTGACTCAACTACGCCTCCTTGCTCTCTACAGTCACTTGCCGACGCAACCTCAATTACTCTACGAGGTTCAGCAGACTCAATGGGTTTAAGTTTCTCGATATTCCCTATCTTAAGATTAAGAATCTCAGGATTAATAACGGAGAACACAACCACCGGTGAAAGCACAAGAATAAGGCCGCCTATCGAGAGTGCTATAAGATTCTTCGCCTCTTTTTTCTCAGCGAATCCACTATCGCTGCCCATATACATAATGCCCGCGCGCATGATCTGAAGGACCGCAACAACAGCAGCGATACCGATACTTATGCGATAAAGCCCGTTTAAAAACGAATCAAGACTGAAGGAGTTTCCTGTTTCGGTAAGGAACGGAATGTTCGTGAGTGGAACAAAACTGGTGTCCGTGTTTACGGCTCCGGTTGTCGTCTGCGCAAACGCGAGCAGTGGAAGGCCGAGGAAAAGTATGAGAAAAGTGAGATATTTCATAGGGTTATAGGCCAAAGAAGCCAAAGCCAGTAGATCGTCCGAAGTCTACAGTAACCGCAGTATCCGCACTGCGTCTGGCAGCGACTTCGGTCGCTGTAAGGCCGATCCGTGCGGTACCCTGCCCGTTTCCAGTTGCGCGCACAGTTATGTCTTTGTCAGTTCCATTGGTTGCTTTGTTAACCGTCCACGAAAATGTTGGTGGCACGGCAAAGAAGTATCCAACAGCGCGGAAGGTTGTCTCAGTGTCAGGCATCGAGAAGCGATCGGTGAGAGCGACATCAAAGTTAGGGCCAAGGAGCGGGTCGTTCCTATATATACGCGCCACAGGATCGACCGCTGATACAAGTGTGCGTGCCTCGCCAACGAGTGTGTTGTCCGGGCTCGTAACCGTAACAGAGATATCGGCATTGCGGTATCGAACCGGTGCGGTTGCGAGGAGCGTGGACTTTCCTATACCCGACATGTCCGTTAGTACACGGCTTCCAAGTCGCCAGGTATAGACGAGGCTTGAGCTTGGGAGACGAGTTCCTGGTGCACTGCGCAGATCAGCAAGCGCCACAAGACGCACACGCCCCTCTGATGCAACGAGTCCCCCTCCCTGGTAGAACGGGTGCATGGTTGATGCCGGTTCAAGCACCAAGGACACCTCTGCCGGTCGCAAGACTTGCTGTTTGGTATAGACACGGCCAGAAGGATCCGTAACCGACACCGTTATGGTTGTGCGCTCTCCAAGGCCCCCTGCTCGCACACTTGTAGCCTGGGTGCCACTTCCTTCATAGACAGTAGTTCCATTAACCGATATCCGTACCGTACTCGCCGAGAGGTCAAGAAGACTACTTCGGGGGGAGACAGTAACGGTTTGGTAAGGACGAGGATATTCAGGAGATACCGATAGCGTAAGCGGCTCGGTGCTGTTTGGAATACCTTGAGCATGCGAGACGCCAAGAAAGGAGCCGGCGAAGACAAAAGCGAGAAGCACAACGCGTATCATATACATAGTATATACCGAAGCGGTGTGGGAGCGCGTGCCTACGCGGGGGTATCTTATGCGGCTTCGCTAGTATTGTGGGCAGAAGTGTCATTTGCGGGGGTGTGTCGTGCCTGTTGGGCTCCTTCTCTTCCTTCACGGGCGCTGTCTTCCCGTGCAGCCCGTGCCTGATTCATTTTTTGTAGTCTCGCCGAAGCCATAGCTGTGCGCGGTGTGACTTTCCCTCCTGCTTGTGCCCGAGCATCCTCAATACGAGTCTGAACGATGATACCAATAACACCTGCTGTCGTTGCGGGGATGACATTAACTACCGGCACGAGCTCAGCAACTGTTGAGGCAAGTGCGATAAGAAGCTTCTTTCCTCCACCACTCCCCACATACTTCACACCGGACAGTGCAAACCAGAGAAAGAACATCGTCGCTGCCATAAACGTTATAAGAACAGAGAGAGGAAGAAGGAAAACAGAGAACGTAAGCAATGCCTGGACCGCATCAACAATAAGTGCCGTCACGATCATCATGCCGGCCGTTACATTTCCTATCTTATGCTTCTTTTCCATACGCTAGGCTACGAGCCCTGCGTCGTTCCTTGCCTTTTCCTGCCTGATCTGGAGAAGCTGCGACGGGTCTGAGGTTATGATTTGGTCTTCAGTATAGGAAGCAACGATCTTAATCGCGACGTGCTTAAGTCCTGCAAAGAAGAGTCCCTCCCCCACACCTGACTCAAGGAGCAAGAACTTCTCCTCATCGGTTAGGTTGAAAGTCTCTTTAAGCACATTGATTGTTGTTGGAGACTGCTTCAACAAAAGTTGCATTGAGGAGTTTGTGAGGATTGGTCGACCATACGGGCTCTTCAAGAAGTCCTCCACATCCTGGGTTATGGTCGCGACACCGAGATAGTACTTACGTCCGCGCTTCGCGACGCTGTAGAGGAAAGACGCTGTATCTTCCGACTTCATCATCCACCAGGCCTCGTCGATGACGAGAAGGCGCTTCTTGAGCTCGTGTCGCACCGCGTTCCAGATGAAGTGCGTAATGATGTACATCGCTACCGGCTTCAACTCGTCCTCCATATCGCGCACCGAGAACACAATGAACTGCTTGTTGATATCGATGTTGGTTGGTTGATTTATGAATCCCGCCCAGGTGCCGTGCGTGTACTTGGAAAGGCGTATAACAAGGGATTCCGAGCCCTCCATCCCTGAAAGGACGTTCTCAAAGTCTGAAAGAAGTGGTGGCTCTACACCCGTGAAGTCCGCATCACCCGTAATGTCTTTAAGGGCATAGGTCTCTGTAATAGCGCGATCAACAATCGCATCCTCCTCAGGGGTTAGTCCCCCAAGCATGATGCGGAAGAGACCAACAAGGTTAATGATGTTTGAACGAAGAATGTCGGACGGCTCCTCGTCCTCTTTAACGGGCGGAAGATCAAACGGATTGATGTGATGTTCAGAGGAGAGCGAGATGTTAAAGGTGCGTCCCCCAGTTGCAGACGCGAGGTTCTCGTATTCGCGCTCAGGGTCGATGACAATAACATCCGACCCAAACATGAGAGAGCGAAGAATTTCGAGCTTCACTGCGTAGGACTTTCCGGAACCAGACTTTGCAAACACCACCGAGTTGTAGTTCTCAAGCGAGAAGCGATCAAAGAGGATCAAGGACGCGTTATGGCGATTGATGCCGTAGAGAATGCCGCGATCGCTCGTAAGGTCGAAGGAGACGAATGGGAATATTGAAGAAAGCGGTGACGAGTTGAGCTTGCTCGTAACCATGAGTTCGTCGGTAGCAAGTGGCAACGTAGAACGGAATCCTTGTTCCTGCTGGAACAAGGCAGGCTTTGTGTAGACAAGCTTTGCGTCGAGGATGCCGCGCACATCACCCTCAATCTTGTCGAGGTCCTCTTTCGAGTTTCCGTAGAGGGTGATGTAAAGACCTACCTCAAAGATGTGTTCCTCAGCCTGCTGCAACTGGTCGCGGAGCTGCTCGAGGTCGCGGTACGCGGTATCGAGCATTGGGTCACGCACCAACCCCTTCTCTTCCCTATCAGAAATCTGACTCTCAATTTCGGCCACTTTTTTCTGGAATCCGCGGAGTGCAGACCCCGTCTCTACCGGATGAATGAAGATCGATACATCGAATACCTTATCGAGATTGATAATTGGCGTGAACCAGCTATCAACCAAGAATCGTGGATACGAAATGGTATAGAACGAGCGAGACACCTTCTCGCCGAGTTCAAGCTCTCGGGCCCCCACTTTAAGAGCCGCAGGCGCAATAGCATCCGCAAGCTTTAGCTCCCCTTCTGCATAAATGTCCTTTGGCAGCACCGGCGTTATCGCGGGCGCGTCTTCTTTCTTATTCTTTCCAAGGAAGTCGAGGAGTGCCATAGATTATGCAGAAAGATGAATAGGATTCTCAAGCTCAGAAAGGTTGAACGAACGGTACAGAAGTTCAATTATCTCTTCAGTCCCGAGCGGAACCGCACGTACACCACTTGAGGCGAGTCCCTGCACAACAAGTGACATGCGCTGCTCGAGCTGCACACGGTGTTCTTCGAACCCGTCTCCGCCATTGTCTTTGGGTACCGGTCTTCCACCAAGAAATGCGGGGGTGCTTTTCCCAACTCCACCACCACCTGCCGAATACGGCACCACCACATAGAACATCTTCGTCATAATGTCGCTCGAGTCGATGAAGTTCCTGATGAACGCAATATACTCGCGCAACTGTAGCCGCATGAGTTCACTTGTTTGATCCTTCATACGAGTCTCAAGCAAGGCAAGGTACGGCCGAATGTCGGTTTTCCGAGAATGTACAACAATTTGAATCGTAAAATCGAGAGTATTCAAAAGGCTCTGGAACCCGCCTATAATCGCACGCTGCTCATCTTCCCCTTTAAGAGCGAAGTTAATGGATGAGCACATGAGAATGCCGCGGTACCCATCATTTTTAAGTACGACCACGCCGTTACGGACTTCCTTCACGGGCACAAACGATTGTGTTGTCTTTGTCGATGCCATATCTATGCGCCGTTATTCTGGTTGTCCTTGATATCAAGCGACCATGCAAGATCTTTGAGTCTGCTCTGTGTTAGACCAAGCTTTGCGGGGTCTGCAGGCTTTACTGCCACTGGTGCATCTACTACCGCGTTCCTGTCCTTCTTCCAAAGATAGAGACGATCTCCGATGTAATAGTTGAAGGCTGCCTCCATGATTTCAACAAACGGCTTGTTGTTTATCTTATAGAATGCGAGCGCTGCGGTGAGTGCGCCAACGGGAAGAGCGATGATAATACCGAGCCAGAGCGGAAGATAGAGGAGTACGATTGCGCAGAGACCCACGCCCCCTGCAACATAAATAAACTGCTTGAGTGTGAACGGACCGAATATCTTGTCCTCAACCTCAATGAACTGTGGTACCTGATACTCCATTGCTATCCAGTATACCCGATACTGAATGAGCACTCGCACTATTTTCTACTGGATAGGTTCGCGATACGGATCAGAACTGAATTCCTTTTTAAGTGGTGTAGATGGTAGGGTCGGCTGTGAAGGTAGTATCTCCGGCTCACGCACTGTAGCTGGCGGGGTCTCGATTCGCGCAGCTACGGGCTCTACTTCAGGAGCGGGCTCGATGCTAGGGACGGTCTGCATAGGTGCAGGCTGCGGATGGTGGTTTGGTTGAGTCGGTACAAATATATGTACTGCCGCAGCTGGGTGCCACCCGGCTTGAGCGTGCGCATCAGGCATTGCGTGTACAAAGTGCTGCTGCGGAACGGGGCTTGGTGCAGGCGTTGGCTCGAGTACTACTGGCGCCTGGGTAGCTATGGGAGGCGGCATCGGCGCGGGTACAGGGGAACCAGGGAGTGTTGGTGTGGCTGCGGGTTGGTAATCAAGGGCGGGTGGCGGAATCGGAGCTGGCTTTTGTGGTGCTGGGGGTACGGCAGCCACCTGCTCGCGTTCAGCATCACGTAGCTTCATGAATACGCGGGTGTTCAAATCCGCGGCCAGCCCGTTAACAATGTCTTGCGAGAGCCCAGCTTGAGTCAGGGTTGTAACGAATTCCTCGGGACGCATCACGCCCAAGAGCATTAGAATGAAGGATCGTTCGAACTCCCCTGCTTGGTCAACATGGAGTTGATATTTTGCAGACAATTCACGAGCAACAGCATCGCGCTCATCGCTCTTTAGGAAGTCCTGTACGGGCCTTGGTAAGTCACGCATAGCAGCACCCACTGCCTGGTTTATTTCAACGTCATCAAGATCTTCTTCGGGATTCATTTCAGTATTGTACTAGTGATGGCCCCCATCTCCTCCACTTTTCTTTTCGCCTCCACTGGACTTCTCTTCCTTCTTGCCGCCGCCGTCCTCCTCTTTGTCCTCCTTGGCATTCTCCTTAATTGCATCAACCAACTTGTCGCGCTTGCTGCGCTTAAGCTTCTTAAGGATGTCTGCGGAAGCCTCTTGGTTTATATGGTGTCCCAGTGTAAGAGGCATGCCATGGTCTTTGCCAAGCGCTTCCCCATACTCACGTTGTGCTGACTCTTTAGAAAGGCCCTTGTTCCACATAATGCCCCCACTGCTATCGATAGACTCGTAGCCACTGATAGTTCTGTCGATTTCTTTCGATCGGTTGTCGTAATCCTTTAGAATCTTATCGAAGCGAGCGCCACGATCAGATATTCGCTTTTGACGAGACGCAATATCGGCTGCCTCAATCTCAGATGCTTGTTCATGCTCCTCCTCTAGGGCAGCAAGTGCCTTCTTTTGCTCATCGAGCTCATTACCCCAAACTCCGTCAGCCTCAAGCTTTGCTACAGCCTGCTTTTTGGTGTTAAGGTCTTTTAGACGTGCTGCTGCCGCTTCAGTGTGCTTCTCCTTCTGTGCCTTGAGTGCACTTTCTTCAGGCTCATTTCCACGATCGAGCTCTTCCTTGGCCGCCTCTTTATAGAGCTTTATTCGATCCTTCTCATCCTTAAGTCTCTTCTCCGCAGCCTGTTCTGCAGGCGTCTGCGCAAGGGTTTTTTCAGCAAAGTCCTTACGTTTTTTCACCTCTGCCTCCTCAATACCATGAATTCCATGGCTTACATTCTTCCCTGCGTTGCCAATGTCGAGACCAGCGCCCTTAGTGATGTTATTTATACCAGTACGAGCGCTGTAGCTCGCCGTAGCACCCTTGTTGGCTATGTTATAGGCGAACCTACTTCCAAACCCATTGCTACGAGCGTAGTTCGACGATGCAATTCTTTTAGCAACATTCCCTGATGCTGCTCCGAGCGTCCTTCGACCGGCAAAACCAGCAAAACCAATGGTTGTTCCTGCGACTGCCGATGTCGCAAACTTCGCCCCCATCGCCCCCATCTTTGATGCCACGAGCAAGGAACCAATCATGAATCCGATAACAACCATGAACACCATAACCACCTGCATGTTCCCTGCCACCGAGTTTCCTTGATTCGCAATGAGTGCATTGGCGAGGGTCGCCTCTCCCTCCATGAGGCCCTCAGTTAATTTGATACTGATAAATATAAGAAGAAGATATACGGGAGCGAAGAACGCCTGCGACATCAGCTTGCTCCACCACATACTGGCAATGCCCTGCAGCTTCGGTATGGCCATGCCGGCAAAGCCTATGGGCGACGTAACCATAAGAAGCGACAAAATAACCACACGGATAATGAGCATGATGGAACCCGCAAGTAACACCATGGCTGTGATGAGTACAAAAATGGAAAGCAGCATCAAGGACACCGCATAGCTATAGGGCCGATCGACAAGATTCTTCATTGCAGTTTGAACATCTCTGTTTTCTGAATCCCAAATTGACGTGAGACCAGCCACTTTTAGTATCTGCCCAGATATGCCCACATTAGAGCATTGCTCATTGTCCATGCCGGCGGCTCTGTCAGTGGCACTGCTCCCTGTCGAGGTGTTGCCAGTACAATTTTCTCCAGCAAGCGTTGCAAAGCTTGAGCTAAATGCGTTTGCGACGTCGATAACCGCCTGTGAAGCAAAGAGACTAAAGTTTAAAAGCACCGCAAAGATGATGAGGCGTGGTATAGCTTTCTTCGCACTCACACCCCCGCCGTGCCCGTGTCCCCCACTATCGACGTTGAGTATAAGAAGCACTCCCATAAATATGAAACCAAACAGGAGGCCTATGTTTGCAATGTCACGCATCACGCCCCACGCAATAAGCATGCCTTCGTTCGTGCCGAAATACGTGCCGAACTGGAAGACCGTACGTATGACCACCCAGTTGAACACTGTGCCCGCGAGTCCGAGGATCATTCCTGAGAGAAGCAAGAAAACAAATGCAATGCCCGTGAAGAGCATGCCGGGTAGTTTAATTAGCCAACAACCGATGTTCATTGGCCCACAGGTTTCGATTGGTTGCGAGGTAACTTCCCCAGACTGATCAACTTGCACACCCGTTACGGGCTCTCCCCCAGTGGGGGCCCCTATAACATAGTCAGCTTGAATGGAAAAACGTCCATCTTTTACACAGCCTGCAAAAAAGACAGGACCCGAAACATATACTTTGCAGAGACCATCGTTTTCGCTTTGGTAAGGGCTCCTTGTTCCCCAGTCTTGGTAATACCTCGCCCCCTCTCTAACCAAGACAGGATTAATTGTTGGATCATACGAAATACAATCCGCCGGTGGGCTTGCGGAGCCACATTGTTCAAGAGTTGTTTGGGCCTGGGTAGGTGAATAGCTAGTAATAAAGAGCAACACCGAAAGTACGGTGATCAACAGCGATGCTCTGAAGAGCTTTCGCATATAATTATTCAGACGAGCCGGCAAGGCAACTGCCTGCAGCCTGGCGACTCATCTGGCTATAGAGCGATCCCGGTCGAATGTCCCCTGTATCCTGCGCCTGAATCTGCGCCTCCGCTATCTCTTCGCTTGTTGGAACCATTGCAGAGCGACCAAGCGCTGTGAAGTCGTTCACAATCTGCGTTATGGCAGCGGTCTGGTTCCCACCAGCAGCTATAGTGGCAGCGATGCGCTCCTCAAGATCGCGGTACGCTGCGATGCCGTTCGCTGCCTTAACAAGTGCGTCTTGTGCACGGGTGACAACGACCTCCGGGTTCGGTTCTCCACCAGGTCCGCAGCGTGAGAGTGCCGCTTGTGCTGCACCCCTAATCCTCTCCCAGCTAGCCTGGTGTCTCTCAAGAATCGAACGCTGTTCTGCAATGGTTGCAGCGAACGCGGTACCAGTGTTCGCGCTGTTTCCAGGGTTGAGTGTTGGATCAGTGGATCGATCAAGGAACGAGGATCCTCCTCCGGTTGCTGGACGAGATACTCCTCGAAGTCCGCCCGAACTGTTCCCTCCGAGCACCTGGCCCACAAGCTGATTCAAAAGCGCGCTGATGATCTCATTGAAGTCATCTGCAACAACAAGACGATCTTGGCCAGCGCCGAGTGCTTTGTTAAGTCCCTCTTGTATGACAGATCCTGGCGTGAGGACTTCGTAATCTATACACGGTTCTTCATTCGTGAGATTAACTGGGGTGTTGTTTGCTCCAGAATTCGGTGCGGTGGCAATGCAGTCCCCCCTCCACGACAGAAAGCCCCTGCTCCAGTCGAGTTCCTGGCTACGGATGGAAAGACCGCTTCCAATCCTGTTTTCAAGCTGTTCGTTCAGAAGGATGTTCATTCCGTACGGATTGTTCTCTGGGTACATCACGGTTGCAAACCATGCATTGAAACCTCCCTGGCTGAAATCCCCACGAAGGAAGGCACGGTCGTCTGCACTAACCTGGTTTAACGTATATGGATAGCGGACATAAAACGATTCTGGACTTGTGCGCAGATAATACCCAAGACGGACTGCGTCAAGTACGCGATCCTGGAATGGAGACCTTCCAAAATTTGTCTCACTAAGTTCGTCAAAGAAGCGGCCCGCAATCGTGTCAGCAACACCACGCATATTCTGTCTGAGATCCGTAACGAATGCTGGAGACCCCTGGAATCCAGAATTAATCCAGTTAACCGTACTCTTGGTCATGGATTCAATGGCAAGGTTTGCCAAATCCCATGCAAGTCCGTTTAGTATGTAGTTGAGCGTTCTATCTGCTGCGGTACTAAGCGACGTTACGAGCGAGTTAAATACCTGGAGAGGACTATCGTAGTCAGCGGCGCGTGCCGTCTGCGGAGCTGCGACGACACACGAAACCAGAAGCAGGCTTCCGAGAAGCAGGGTTGCCAGGGGAGCTTTATTTCGGAAGGTTGTCATGTTACTGGGCAGCAGCTAACTCGCTTGTGTTAAAGATCTCGTATCCAGGCTGTCCTTTAGTTAAGGAAACCTGTCTCGCCCTAAACACGCCGTTTAGGTTCGCAAATCCAGACTTCATACTCGTTGCATGTTTCCCATACAGACCGATGCCCATGAGTGCTCGAAGTGGATCTTCTTTAAGTGTTGCCATATCAGCGGTCATGCTACTTAGGTGCATGGTTGCGTTAACGATGGTGAGATGCGACTGACGTACTTCTTGTGGCACCGGGAGGCGAATAAGGGCGTCACCCATTGCCGCGTAGGCCTTGCTGTAGGCAGAAACCTTCGCTAGCGCAGCATCGTCTCCTCGTATTGCATCCTGGAAGTAGGAAAGCTCGTTGCGCGCACTTATGGAGCTCGAAACGGTGTTTGCTGCAATAGCCGCCTCCGCCTCCGCTGCGTATGCAATAAGAGCTGCGCTTCCCGAGTCTCCCGAAACACGAACATCACTAAGCGTGTAACGGTCTCTCTCGACAGCACTTGCAGAAAGCTCCGCAACCCCTTTCTGCACAAATGCAACAATCTCCTCCTGGCTCGGAGGGGTGCCGGTACGATTCAAAAGATACTGTTTGAGGAGTGTTTGAGCGAAACGGTCGGTGAGAGAGGATGGAGCACCTGCAGTGCCGGGGATAGAGTTTGGGTCGGTGGGTTCTTTTTCGGCGCGCACGGTAACTCTCGGCTCAATAAGTCCCTGTGCAACCGCTTCCCCATCAAGAATACCTACCCTAAACGACTCGGGGTTAAAGGGATCAGTCCCGTACAGCGCTTCCTGCCAATCAGGTAGCCCGTCACTGTCGCTATCCTTTGCAGCATATTCGCGCAGGAGTTCTTCAGAAGACTGCGCACCAACGATGCGTGTTAGGCCGAAGAAGGGGTTTGGTCCGGTCGAGAGATAGGTACCTCCCACCATGAGAACGGCTAGTAACGAAGCGGCAGCGATGCGGAGTGTACGGGTAGAATGAGCCATAATTCAGTACCAAAATAATAGCACGCAGGCTCATCTCCCCTTCATCTACCTATAGAGGTATGTGTGCATTAGTACACGAGGTTTTATGAAGACTTCAGCTCTCTCGTAAGCACTTTCCAGGTCTCAAGCGAGATGTCTTCTGCGCGCACATTTGCGTCGAGTGCGGCGACACTAAATGCGTGCGTAACCATCTCCTTTGAGAACTTCTCTTCGAGATTCTTCGCAAGACGCTTTCGCTTGTGTGCGAATCCGGCGCGGATAACCTCGAAGAACCGCTCTTCCCCGGCAGCATCAGCAAATCCAGTGCGACTAATATTTCCAATGCGCAGGACGGCCGAATCAACGTTCGGCGCTGGCTTGAAGGCGCCACGAGGCACAGTAAAGCAATAGTTTGGCTGTCCATATACCTTTACGGACAGCGATAAAAGGCTTTCTTTCTTCTCGCGGGCGATACGGACCGCCACCTCTTTTTGAACGAGAAGCGTCATAGATGCGGGCTGATTCGGAGCGGTGAGGAACTGCCGGATGATCTCGCCGGTTATGTAGTACGGAATGTTCGCAACCAAATGGTATGCACCTTTGATGGTGGTGGTATCAAAATTTCGTATGTCCGCGCTCTCAAGCGTGAGTGTTCCCTCCTCTACTTCGTTCGCGAATGTCGATTCGAGCTCTGGGATGAGTGAATAGTCGGCCTCAATGGCAATAACACGCATGCCGGCATTGAGTAGCTCGCGTGTCAGCATCCCAGTCCCGGGACCAATTTCTAGTACCTTTGCTGCCTCCGGAAGGAGTGCGGCACCAACGATACGTTCGGCTGTCTGCCGATGCATGAGGAAGTTCTGTCCGAGGGATTTCTTGGCGAGCATACTAGATGTATATCGTACGCTCTCCGTAGAGTTCGTCCCCTTCTGAGAAGGTGATAAGTCCTTCGTCGATGTCGCGGATAAACATCGAAGGTTCCGACGCGAAATCGGTGCCGTAGATACGGCGAACAGTCGCGAGCGTTAAGTTAAGCTTTCGCTTTGCGCGCGTAACCGCTACATAGAATAGCCGGCGCTCCTCTTCCTCATCTCGCTGCTCTCCTTCGCGGGCCTCATGCGGGAAGAGCCCTTGTTCCATGCCGGTTACAAAAACCGTATCGAACTCAAGACCCTTCGCGGCATGAACCGTCATGAGGGTGATGCCGGTTGTCCCCGGCGCGTCGAGCTCGTCCTGATCTCCCGCTAACGCAGACTCAGCCAGAAACGATGCAATCCCCTCTTCTCCTGGGATGCCGTCAAACCTGCTGGCTAAGGTAGCGAGTTCTTTCGCGTTCTCAAGACGTTCTGCATCCTCTTCCCCGCCCTTCCGGAGTGTCTCCGCAAGTCCGGAGCGTTCAATCACGAGCTTTACGAACTCGCTCGGCACCGCAATCTTTGAAAGCTCGTTCAATTCCATAACAATACTCTCGAACGCGGCTACTTTCTTAACTTCTGCGGGCTTCAAGGTGTCACGCTTCCCGTCGATAAGCTTGCCGAGGGTTACCTTCCCTATGCCGCGGGTAGGTGCCTGCACGGCACGAACGCGATCAACTTCTCGTTCAGGATCAAGCGCGAGCCTGACCCATGCGAGCACGTCTTTGACTTCCTTGCGATCGAGGAAGCGTGTACCCAAGACCTTGTATGGGAGACCTTCCGACAGAAATGCTTCTTCAAGAGCACGGGATTGGAAGTTTGTACGAAACAGGACAGCGATTTCTTCAGGAGGAACACCTTCACGTATTGTTTTCTTCGCCTCGCGCGCTACCCACCGAGCCTCACTCTCCGCGTTACGTGCGATATGCAGGCGTATCGGTTCCCCGTCCGGGTTATCCGTTACGGCATGCTTGTCCTTACGGTTCTGATTCTTCTCAATTATTTGGTTTCCTGCAGCAACGATTGTTTTTGTTGAGCGATAGTTATGCGCAAGCACGATGGTCTTTGCGTTTGCATACTGCTCTTCGAACTTGAGGAGGTTTTCGATAGTAGCGCCACGCCACGTGTAAATGGTCTGATCGATATCCCCCACAACAAATAAGTTGTTGTGGACGGCCGAAAGATATCCTGCGAGCTTCCCTTGCAGTTCGTTCGTGTCCTGAAACTCGTCCACATGCACATGGCTATAGAGTTGCTCCGCTTCTTTGCGGATGTCTTCATGCTCGCGAAGAAGACGCACGGGTAAACAAATAAGATCATCGAAGTCGAGCGCCTTCTCTTTCTTGAGTATCGACTCGTACTTGGGCCACACTTCAGCGATAACACGAGATTGGAAGCTCTTCTGTGCGTATTTCTCTCGGAATGCTTCAGGCGTTGAGCCCTCCCCCTTCTCTTTTGAGATACGAGACAGGACGAAGTTTGGATTCATCTCCTTCGGATCGATATCCATGTCCTTCAGGACCTTTCGTATGGCGGACTTCGAGTCATCCCGGTCAAATATCGTGAAATAGCGCGAGATGCCGATGCGATTGCCGTATCGCTGGAGAATGTCTCGCCCAAGACCATGGAACGTAGCCACAAACGGGAGCGGGCTGTCTCCGAGGCGGTGTGCGAGGCGTTCGCGCATCTCGCGGGCGGCCTTGTTGGTGAAGGTAACAGCGAGGATGCGTTCGGCAGGGACCCCTTCCTTTATAAGATGATAGATACGGGTGGTCAGAACCCGGGTTTTGCCTGATCCGGCACCGGCCAAGACCGAGACCGGACCCTCGGTGGCTAGGACGGCTTCCCGTTGCGCGTCGTTTAAGCCTTCGAGGTGCTGCATGCTCCCTCAACTATACCCGAAATCGGCTTTCAACACCCTCTTTTTTAGTGGGTTGACCCCACCTCAGGAGCGTTTATACTACCTTCATCGAACGATTGTCTGATACGCAAGAGATGGCCTACCTAAGCCATTTTTGTATTCTGAAGAAACGCTGAAAATCCCCTGTTTCCCCTATAATTGAACCCAACAAACCTTTCGGTCCCACAGCACAGGCTGCAGACCTTAACACATACTGGATTCCTGGCGCTCTAATCGCCGTAAGCCTCCTTTTGGGGATAGGAATCATGTTCACGCCACGTGCCGCCGGCGCGTTTTGGCCTTTTTCTGTTACGAGAGCATCGGACGGTACTTCGACCGTACCCATGGTCCATGACAGCAGCCTTGATCTGCTTCAGGCAGCCGTTAACCCTGACCCAAATCCTGCCAAGGGCCGTGGTGGCATCGCAACAACTGGCGGGTCGGCGCTTATCGCCTACACGGGCCCAGACGGTACTATTGCAGACATTGACCGCACCACCTCCTCTGGTCGCATCTCTACGTATACCGTTCGTGAGGGAGACTCCCTCTCGGAGATCGCAGACATGTTCGACGTATCGATGAATACGATCCTTTGGGCAAATAACCTCTCCAATAAGGGTGCCGTACGCCCAGGCATGACCCTTGTTATCCTTCCGGTGTCCGGTATCCGTCACCAAGTAGTGTCGGGCGACACTCTCGCGACCCTCGCAAAGCGCTACAACTCTGACGCTGACGAGATTGCTTCCTATAATGGCCTTTCTCGTGCGGGCTCCCTTACTGCCGGCGACACCGTTATCATCCCTGGTGGCGAGATTGCTGAAGTTAAGGCTCCTGCAAAGAAGTCAGTTGCAAAGGCCACGTCAAACATTAAGACCGGAGGCAGTCTTGGTTCCGTGCTCGGTACCGGAAACAACTCAGGCGCGATATCGGGCGGCTTTGCAAACCCTGCCCCGTCCGGTCGCGTGTCCCAGGGTATCCACGGCTGGAACGGTGTTGACCTTGCAGCGCCGCAGGGCTCCGCGGTTAATGCTGCTGCTGGCGGTACTGTCATTGTCTCGCGTGTTGGTGGATGGAACGGCGGATACGGCAACTACGTGGTTATTGATCACGGAAACGGCGTACAGACCCTTTACTCGCACATGAGCACAAATGCTGTATCGGTTGGTGAGACAGTCTCCCGTGGCCAAAACATTGGTACGGTTGGAAACACCGGACAGTCTACTGGCTACCACCTCCACTTCGAGGTTCGTGGCGCGAAGAATCCATTCGGTTCCTAGACTACAGATAAAAGAAAACCCCGGAACTTGTCCGGGGTTTTCTTTTTGTGTTCCTTACGCTACTACTGACTCGACCGTAACTACGTCTTCAATCACCCGCCCTTTCAGGGCTTGGTATGCATATACCATAGCGATGAAGGAGATAGGAATGGTAACGAAGAGACCAACGAGAAGCGCAAGCAACCCGAGAATGTTTAGAACAACGAGCGAGAGTGAAAGCTGAAAGAGCTTCCAGCGGTTTCCCTTGGTGAGCGCCACACTGCGCTTGATTGCATCAATTGGGCCGAGGTTTTCCTCAATGACAATGTAGCCGACGAACGCAAGCATGAGGCCAACGATGATGCCGGGAACAATAAGCAGGATAAGGCCTCCAAGGATCATGAGGCCTGCAAGCAGACTTGTGCCGAGGAACTTCCAGAATGGATGTGGATGCCAGAGGTCCCTAAGGGATACGTCTTCCGGCTTGTCATGCGCGCGTAGGAAGAAGGCGGTCTCTCCCATGCTAATGAGAAAGGACACACCAATACCAAGTGCCATAGACACAAGCCCAAGCATGAGTGCTGCCATGTCTCCATTCAACTTGGCGGCCTCCTCAACTAGGGTTTGCACGAGATTTACGGCGACGTTGATAAGGAATAAAAGAATTCCTGCCTGTACGAATATCCATGGTCGGGACTTAAAGGTATTCCACCCGTGGGTAAGCGCCTCCTTAACAGAAAAAGTATTCATAGTTAGCCGTTCATGTGTGCTTTGTTTGTGGGAGCGGCCGGGTCTGCCTCAAGACGGTCCTCTTCTATCGGCTCTCCAGACACGGTGCAAATACCGTATGTACCGTCCTCGATGCGAGCGAGCGCTGCGACTACGTCGTTATAACGATGCTCGAGGTCTGTAAGGATGGCGGCATTGTTGCCGAACTCCTCCATTTGGTCTGCACGATCGTTTGGATCTGCTTCAAGACCGGTCTCTTCAGGTGTGGCCTCCCAGTCGTTTGGGTTGCTCGGGTTCTTTCGGCCAACGGTGGCAAGTTCTGCTTCAAGTGCTGCTTTCTCTTCGGTTAAACGTGCGCGGAATTGTTCGATGTTCATGGCCGCTACTGTACCATGAAAATCTCCACTCTATTCAGTCTTCAGGCGAGCAAGGAGTGCTTCAAAAGCAGCTTCGTCTCGGACAACTAAGAGTGTTCGCTTGTTTGCGTAGCCGTAGAGGATTAGGGAACGCCCTTCGGTATCTCTCAGGATGCGCACATCATGGTTGGCAACAATTGCGTCTTCAAATCGAGTACGGGCGGCTGCTTCGGCTGCAAGTACAGGAATCGCTGTCGTTGTTGTTGCGCCTGTGGTACTTGTCGCCACAGTCTCTTCGGTCGGAGCACTCTCTATCCTATAGAGTGGGTACAAAAGTCCGAGGTCCCGATGCATGAGTGGCTCCCACGTGAGGATGCCAGCGTAGGTTCGCTCATACGAATCGACTCGGAGCGCGAAGAATGGCGTCGTATTCCCTCCTGCATTTATTACCCCGGTCGTGCTCATTCCTGCGATGTTTCGAAGAAGTATGTCAGGCGCAGGAACCTGGAGTGCTCGAATAAACGCAGCGCCACCAGCCGGACTTCTAAGAATTGTTCCGTCTTCCCCGCTTGCGTCCGTAAGGATATATGTGACAAGAACGTTGCCGGGAACAAGCGTGCCGTTTGCCGTAGACGCAAACGCACTCATAAGCGCGTTCCCGGTGCCAGAGAGTTCACGGTATTCGTCTGCAAAGACAATCGATGGAACGGTAAGCGATGCGATCGGCGTGTCGCGCATGGTCATAACAAACTGATAGGTAGCGAAGACGCCGCCGCCCGCGAGTGCGAGAAGCAGGATCCCAGTCGCTACCGCAACAATTGCTTTAGCGGGACTCTTCTTTGGTGAAGAGAGCACCGCGGCGGTTTTAGTCTCTGAGTCCTGCTCTGCGGCAAGTACCGAGAACGTGGAAGCGTCCTTCGTGTCGATACGATCTGAGAAATCGCTCGAGTACGTATGCATAACGTCAGGGCCACTAGGTGCAAGTGGACGCGCTGGCACCGCTTCTTCAATAGGTTCACGATACGACTCCTTCCCTACCGGAGGAAGTCTTGAAGGCACGGGTTCTGTAAGCGGTGCAAACTGTGGCGCAGGTGCCGGGATGTTAGACCACTCAGACTTCGGAGTCTCGGGAATAGGAAGTGGCGCTGGCGGGGGTACTGAAAAATCAGGTGCGGGAATATCTGGCCACGACTTCTCTCTTGGTGCCTCAACAGGACCTGGCACTTCGGGTGCAGGAGAATCTTGGATAGACATCTGTGCACTCTCCCCCACCTTCTGGCGAAGGCGCTCGAGGACAGCCGCACGCTCTGCAGCACGCACTTCAACTGGATTCGGCGCGGCCTCTACAACGGTGTCCGCCTCCTGCATGGTCGGGAGTGCAATTGGTTCACCTGCCACACGCTCTTCTCTTGATTGCGGCTTCTCAAAGAATGGACGCTCTTCAGTTGCGAGGGTGACGCCAGCAACGGTCTCTTCTTTTATGGATGTTTTCTTTGCTGGAGCCTGCACGGACGGATTTCCAGAAATCGTTGCCATGTCTTTGGCCATGGTGCGTATATATTTTGAACGGTCCTCGAGCGCAACGGTGATGTTAGCTGCAGTTTCAGCAGGAGTGGGAGTTGCCGCGGGCTCCTTCTTTGGATCGTTGAGTGGTGGCATGGTGTTCTTTTGATTATACCCGGGCCGCGCAGCATGAAGAGGTGTGTGCGTGTATAGAAAAGACCGCGACACTATGTCGCGGTCTTTTCATCTGAATCACATCTCTATCGGTGCCCGATGATGAACTTCTTGGGGTCCTCACACATGTCAGTAAACGCGTGTGCAGCTTCCTTGAGTTTCTGCGAGGAAGACTTCCCGAAGGAGATAACTTCCACTTGGCAGCCTTGGTTCATATCCAAGTACTCAATAAGAGGCACGAAATCCCCGTCCCCGCTCGCGATAATAACAGTGTCGAGCTTGGGAGCTAGTTTAACGGCGTCTATGGCGAGGCCCACATCCCAGTCGGCTTTCTTTGCGCCGTCTGAGAAGATCTGGAGACCTTTCACCTTCGTCTCAATGCCGATCTTGGTGAGGGCATCGAAGAAGGCACTCTCGTCGCCACCTTCGGTAGAAATAACGTAGGCGATGGCGCGAACAAGAATGCGGTCCCCCACGGCCTCTTCGAGGACCTTGGCGAAGTTAACGCGGGACTTATAAAGATGTTTAGCGCTGTGGTAGAGGTTCTGCGTGTCGATGAAAACTCCTACTCGTTGCGCCGGATGCTTGATAACAGGCATAACGGTTCAGTATTAAAACGGTGTAATAAGGCTCAGAGGAGCCTGAGTGTATTCTAGCACCTGCTTAGAACGAGAAACGCGGGTCGGTGCCCGCTGTTTCCTACTTCTTCAAACCGAGTTTCTTCACGACTGCGCTATAGCGACGCTTGTCGTTTTTCTCAAGATAGCGAAGGTGGGTACGACGGTCAGCAACCATCTGAAGAAGACCACGGCGGGAGTGGAAATCCTTCTTGTTCTTCTTAAGATGAGTCGTAAGCTCGTCAATTTTGCGGCTTAGGATCGCAACCTGGACGTCGGCGGAGCCGGTATCCTCAGGGTGGCGTGCAATATCCTTAATAACCGCGGTCTTTACTCGTTTCGTTAGCATTACTTGTACCTTACCACACCTTGATTAAAAACGCAAGTGTTTCCTAGTGGGGCGGCCTAGACGCTCATGAATA
This sequence comes from uncultured bacterium, assembly GCA_947085505.1. Taxonomy (GTDB): domain Bacteria; phylum Patescibacteriota; class Minisyncoccia; order Phycocordibacterales; family Phycocordibacteraceae; genus C7867-001. The sequence continues at coordinate 42,606 of CAMTWI010000003.1, read as the reverse complement.
TTGTGCGAACCTCCATGCTACTCTTTTTATATGGATGCGGTACAGATGAAGCGTCAATTCCTTGAATATCTCGAGATTGAGCGCGGTAGAGCGGTTAAAACCATAGAAAACTATGATCATTATCTCTCTCGATTCTTTGAATACGCGCAAATTAAGGATACTGGCGCCATAACGGAGGAGAAAGTGCGTGAATTCAGGCTCTGGCTTAACCGCCAGCCAGGCACGAATAAGGACTCAATGAAGCGCCGGACACAGAATTACTACCTCATAGCGCTCCGTGCGTACCTCAAGTTCCTCCGGAAGCGTGACATTCCCTCACTTTCTCCGGAGAAGATAGAGCTTGCGAAGGTGCCCGAGCGCCATTTGGACCTTATCTCCCCTCTTGAGCTCGACCGGTTACTTAAGGCAACGGATGGCGAGAGCGAGAAAGCGCTTCGCGACAAGGCAATTCTCGAGATGCTCTTCTCTACGGGACTGCGTGTTTCAGAGCTTTGCAGCCTCGATTCCGATCTCGATCTCTCCAGAGATGACTTCCCTATTCGCGGAAAGGGCGACAAGGTGCGTGTGGTGTTCCTTTCAGACGCTGCCAAAGCCGCTACCAGGGCCTATCTAAAGGCTCGTACAGATATGGAGCCGGCATTGTTCGTGAGTGCCGCGCGAAAGTCCGAGACCAAGAAGAGAATCCCTACCCGCCTTACTCCCCGCTCCATCGAGCTCCTTATAAAGACCTATGCCACGAAGGCTGGTATTACGAAGAAAGTAACGCCCCACGTTATGCGGCACTCTTTTGCAACTGATCTCCTCTCAAACGGCGCAGATATACGTTCTGTGCAGGCCTTGCTTGGTCATGCGTCTATCAATACGACCCAGATCTATACGCACGTAACGGACTCTCATTTGAGAGAGGTGCATAAGAAGTTTCATTCCAAGCGTGCATAGTTGGCAGACTAGGGATCGAAGCTTTGGTCGGTATACAATACCCGCATGAAAATCGTCTCCTGGAACGTAAACGGTATCCGTGCCGTACACAAAAAGGGCCTATTTGAGCCTTTTGTAAAACAATTGAAGCCAGACATCATTTGTCTTCAAGAGACAAAAGCAGAGCAGCATCAATCCCCTGTTGATCTCATGGAGTACGAGGAATACTGGCATTCCGCGAAGAATCGAAAGGGCTACAGTGGCACCGCCATATTCACTAAGCAGGTTCCCGAGGACGTGCTCTTTGGTATGCCTGAGGATATAGCCAAGGAATACGGCCTTTCCGGCGACGATTACGGAGACCCTAACGAGGAGGGTCGGATCATTGCTGCAGACATGGGTCAGTTCTGGGTTGTCTCAGTCTATACCCCAAACTCCAAGGAAGACCTCTCCAGACTTGGTCTTCGCCACGATAAATGGGACCCTGCTTTCCTTACCTATATGAAGCGTCTTGAAGAGGAGAAACCCGTTATTTTCTGCGGTGATTTGAACGTCGCACATACCCCAGACGATCTCGCAAACCCTAAAGCAAACGAGGGCGGGCACGGGTATACCAAGGAAGAGCGAGCGGGCATCGATCAAATCCAGGAAGCCGGATTCGTTGATACGTTCCGAATGTTCACAGAGGGCAACGGCCACTACTCCTGGTGGAGTCCGTTTCGGATGGCGCGCGACCGCAATGTGGGCTGGCGTATTGACTACATTTTCACTTCGAAGAAGCTTTCTTCTAAAGTTAAAGACGCAGAGATTCATGCGGACATCTACGGATCCGACCACTGCCCTGTGTCCATTACGCTCTAAAGGACATCATAAAAGACATGTTATCCACTCTATCCACATAGTTGTCCTTTACTCTGTCCTTTAGAAGAGTATTATCTATACAGACCTGAGGGGGTTGGGCAGAGCTCGAGAGAGACACGCCACCTCCTAAGGGTGGCGATGTTCTTTGCGAGCTCTTTGTGCCCTATCAGGTGCAAGTAACGTGTGGCATGTTAGCTGTCCAACGACGAGGCGTATCCTCTCTATACCGACTGGGTCCGGCATAAACTAGTTCCACGTGAAAGGCACATCATCAGTTCGTTTGTCCTGTTATGTCCATACTCTCTTGGCGGGGTCTCAAAAACAGCCCCTTCCCCAACCTTCCCCGCCGCCTTGGACGCATTACAGAAGAGACCGCCTTCCCGGCGGTCTTCTGCTATATGGCCATATTTCACATGAAACACCACAAAAGCCCGTATGTACGGGCTTTTGTGCCTAAAACAGCTAGTTCCACGTGAAAACCTACCCTACGTGGTGTTTTTCAAGGATTTCCTTGATTTCTCGTTCCTCCTCGTCTTCCCTCCTCTTTTTGCCTGAATCGCCTAGCGTCTTAAGGTCCGCCTCAGGTAGCGCCAGGAGCTCGAGAGTCCGGGTGTCCAAGTACTCCTCAGTATTCCTCTTTGGATCTTCGAGGACCTCCTCAAGGAGCGCATGGAGGACAAAACCAATTTTTGGACCTGGTTGCACGTGGAACTTCTCCATTAGCCGTGAACCGTCTGTTTTAAGCATTCCTACAGATATCGGATCTCGAAGCGCTTCCTCAACCATGGCTTTATACCTGCGGAAACGGAACGGCTGCTCTTTAGGTCTGCCTGTCCCAATGCGATCACAGATGCGGAGATCAAGAAGATCGTAGATATTTTCCTCCCCAACATTCCTAATCATTCGGCGAACAGCCGAAAGGGTAATCTGGTCTGGATCGGAGAAGAACATGTGCCAGCGCACCAATTTAGTGACTCTTTCAATAGTTTCACGTGAAAACTTGAGGTCCTCTAGAGCCTTTCGGGTTACACGTGAACCAACTACCTCGTGCCCATGAAAGGTCCAATCCTTTTTCTCATCGGACCAGCGTCGAGTTTCTGGCTTAGATACGTCATGGAATACCGCTGCAAGGCGTATGTCCTGGCTCCAGCCCTTATCAGCTGCGTGCTGGAGTGCTCGCATAAGGTGCCCAAACACGTCGTAGCTATGTGCCTGGTTCTGATCTACACCTACTCCTCGGGTCAGATCAGGGGCGATATAGCTAAGTATTTCAAGCTGCTGAGCCAGTACAAGCGCCATCATAGGCTGGCTGGAGTTTAGGATACGTAAAAACTCGTCCCGGATTCTTTCACGTGAAATGTGTGCCAAATTCGGACCCTTCTCCTTGATAGCAGCAGCGGTGTCGGTATCGAGCGCGAACTCGAGCTCCGCTACTAGTCGAACTGCGCGCATAAGACGTAGGGCATCCTCCTCAAATCGGTCAGTAGGTACGCCAACTGTCCTTAAGACCTGAGACTCAATGTCCTTTTGTCCTTGATAGGGGTCTATTAATTGTCCTTTAGATGGATCAAGGGCAATAGCGTTAATAGTGAAGTCTCGGCGTGCGAGATCTTCTTCTAAGTTATCCCCAAACGATACGGCGTCCGGACGCCGCTTATCAGAGTATCCAGTTTCGGTGCGATAGGGAGTAACCTCAATGATTGCGAGGGTACTGTCTTCGCTTCCGGTCTTCACGCCTACGGTTCCAAAATCATTCTCGTAAAACGAATCAGGGAACACTGCCTGGATCTGCTCAGGCTTTGCGTTGGTGGTTACGTCCCAGTCCTTAGGGGTCCGGTTAAGAAGGAGATCACGGACGCATCCACCCACGAGATATGCTTCGTATCCAGCGTCCTGAAGGGCTTTAGTGACGCCGGACACCTCAAGTGGAACAGGGAACTTCATTAGGAAAATACTAGTACGCTGATGGCCATTCTCCTAGCTTCCAGGTAGTATCACTAGGACGCTCCTGTGGTGAAATGGATATCATTACTGACTTCGGATCAGTCGTTCCAGGTTCGAGTCCTGGCGGGAGCACATTATGAAAGAGGGAAGAGAGATACTGAATAAGGCAGCACTGACATACGGGACGCCGGTTTACGTCTACGAGCAGCAGGTGATAGAAGCGCAGTGCCAAAAACTTAAGCGACACTTCCCGAATGTCGCACTGCACTACGCAATGAAGGCGAATAGTAATCCTGCGATTCTTGGGATTATTCGCAAGCAGGGAATAGGGGTAGAGGCAGTTAGTCTTGGGGAACTCGCACTTGCGAAGCACGTTGGATTCAAGGCAAAGGAAACTAGCTTCACGTGTGCGAGTCTTACGGAAGCAGAGTTAGCGACAGCAGCAGCAGCTGGCGCCCGCACACATCTCGATTCTCTTACGCAGCTCGAAGTGTGGGGAAGGCGAGCCTTAGGCAGGGAAGTGTCTCTACGTCTTAATCAGGGCATTGGGGCAGGGCACCACGCGCACGTGATAACTGGAGGACCGCACAGCAAATTCGGCATAACACTTGAAGACATTCCAGAAGCGCTGCGGATTGCAGACTCATACGGCCTTAAGGTAACCGGTATACAGCAGCACATAGGATCAAACATCCTTGATGCTGGTGTCTTCCTTAGGTCGGTGCGAGTGCTCCTGCAAACAGCAAAGAAGTTTCCGAATCTTATACACATCGATTTTGGCGGAGGACTCGGTATACCGTACGCGCCAGGAGAAACCCAGCTTGATTTAAAGAGGGTAGGGAAGGAGTTCAAAATTCTTACCAGCGCTTTCAGGAAATCTATCGGACACGATGTCTCGTTTGCGATGGAACCCGGCCGATTCATTGTGGCAGAGAGCGGCTCCTTGCTCGTGTCTGTAGTTGATCAAAAGAATACAAGCGAGCATCAGTTCGTTGGTGCTAACTCCGGGTTCAACCAGTTGATACGACATGCCATGTACGGTTCATATCATCCTATAGAGAACCTTTCTCGGACTCGAGGACACAAAGCTTCTATAACAGTCGCAGGGAACGTGTGCGAGTCAGGAGACATCTTCGCTGTCGATCGCCTGATGGTACGTCCTGAACTAGGTGACGTACTCGCCATACGGAACGCTGGAGCATATGGATTCTCTATGGCAAGCAACTTCAACATGCACGCACTGCCACGCGAGATTCTGGTCTCGAGTGCCGGAAGATTGAAGGACATCTCGTTCGTTCCGTCCGAGTACGCCTGCTAAAATACTGGAACGTGCGGCACTCCGTGTGCTATGATGCCCCTCGTAGCGGATATGGTTTAGTGGTAAAACGCGTCCTTGCCAAGGACGAGTCGGGAGTTCGATTCTCCCTATCCGCACCAAGCATGAGAAAGCAAAAGACAGCTCAATCGGCTGTCTTTTGTGTTTGGGACAACAGGGGATAAAGGTGTTAACACTGGGGATAAAGGACATAGGACAAATGTGAAGAAATCTTCACGGTCCTAAAAATACCCTTATTCTTATTAGGTTTTGTATAAGTCTCTCTTAAGGACCTCTGTGCTGAGAGACATGAAGATATTCGACACATATCCACAGAAATAAGAGACGCCATGAACCCTCCGAGAGCGCATAAGGCTCTCTGCCGTAAATCATATTAATCTGTTAGGATAGCGAAGACAGGAGATTCGTGAGAAGGTATTCCTGTAGGGATGTGCCAACGCGCATCCCGTTAGTCGCTCGGGGTGTCGTATACCGGTAGTACGCTACTTTTGGGAAGTAGTTGACGGAGTTCGATTCTCCGCACCCCGACTAGGATGAAGACAGAGGGCAAGAGAATATGGTATTCTCGAGCCGAAGCGGGATTAGTTTAATGGTAGAACATCAGTTTTCCAAACTGAGAGCAGGAGTCCGATTCTCCTATCCCGCACCAAGAAGAAAGAGCGCTCAAGGCGCTCTTTCTTGCTTCCTCCTTGCCACATCTATTGATGAGTCTGTATGACCCGCTAGAGGCCCTTTAAAGAGCGCTCAGTGGATATTTATATATGGTGGTGAAGAGTCTTTCCCTACAGAGTCACACTCGCAAGAGCCCTGAGTATAGGATTAAAGAAAAGCCCCGCTTTTGCGGGGCTTTTCGTAACAAACAATCTAACTACTTAACCGCGTCCTTGAGCGCCTTAGCAGCGCGGAACTTAGGAGTGCGAGTAGCTGCGATCTTGATGGTCTCGCCAGTGCGTGGATTGCGGCCGGTGCGTGCTGGGCGAGCCTTCGCGCTGAAGATACCGAGGCCAGCGATAGAAACCTCGTCGCCTCCCTTGAGGCCGTCAGTGATGCTCGAGATAACACATTCAACTGCGCGCTCTGCATCAGCCTTCGTGCCGCCGAGTACCTCCTGCACCTTTGCTGCGATGTCTGCTTTGTTCATGATCGTAATTAGGGTTATTCCCTGGTAGGGCTTTGGTAAAGCCCTACGGGAGGGCTACCTGAGAAGTATAGGAAATGAGCCACTTAACGCAATAGGGCTTGATTTTATAAGGGGATAAGGTGAAATCCCATTATCTCGAGTGAGATAATGGGATTTTCAGATGAGAGTTAGCGTGCAAATTCAACGACGCGATTCTCTCGAATCACATTCACCTTAATTTCTCCCGGGTATTTCAGCTCCTGCTGCACGCGCTCTGCAATATCGCGTGCCATGCGATGCATGGCGAGGTCCGAAACTTTTCCAGGGTTCACGAAGATACGAATCTCACGTCCGGCGGAGATAGCATATACCTTTTCAACGCCCTCGTACCCTCGTGCAATGCGCTCTAGGTCGCCTAAACGCTCAAGATATCGCTCCACGGTGTCGCGACGTGCTCCAGGCCTGCCTGCAGAGATTGCGTCTGCAACCTGCACAATCATAGACTCCGTTGTTTCGTACGGATACTCCTCGTGATGCGACTGCATCGCCTGAATAACCGCCTTATCAACGCCAAACTTCTCGAGAATACGACGTCCGATCTCGACATGCGTACCTTCAAGCTCGTGATCCACAGCTTTCCCGATGTCATGGAGTAGGGCACCCGTCTTTGCGACGTCTACGTCAGCGCCAAGCTCAGCTGCGAGCATGCCAGCGATGTGCGACATCTCAATTGAGTGCTGGAGCACATTCTGTCCATAACTGGTACGGAAGTTGAGGCGGCCGAGGAGTGCTACCAGACGCGGATCGAGGCCGATAACACCGACTTCATACGCTGCTTCTTCTCCTTTCTGCTTCACCATTTCCGCAATCTCGGCCTTGGCTTTCTCAACAGCCTCTTCGATCTTGGCGGGTTGGATACGGCCGTCTGCAATGAGGTTCTCGAGCGCGAGCTTGGCAGTGTGACGACGCAGTGGGTCGAATGAGGAGAGCGTAATCTTGTCCGGAGCGTCGTCGATGATAACGTCGACACCGGTCGCACGTTCGAACGCCTTAATGTTGCGACCTTCCTTGCCGATAATCTTACCCTTAACTTCCTCAGAAGGGATTTGCACGGACAAGGTCATAACCTCACTGTTCACAGCCGCACCCATGCGGTGAATAACAGAGAGAAGTATGGAACGGGCCTTGTTTTCAAGTTGCTCGCGGCCGTGTGCCTCGAGCTTCTGAAGACGTGCAAGTACACTCTCCTCGTGGCTGTCCTCAAGATCTTTAAGAAGCATCGCCTTCGCATCCTTCTCTGAGAGATGTGAGACACGTGCAAGTTCCTGTCGACGCTCATCACGCAAACGCTCTCCTTCGCGCTTTAGATTTGCCGCCTCGTTCTCACGATTCTTTACATCTTCCGCTTCCGCTGCAAGCACCCGTTCACGCTCGTCGAGGAACTCTTCACGCTTACTAATACGGTCCGCGGCTTTCGCGAGTTTCTCCTCACGTTCCTTGAGTGGATGCATACGCTCATCCTCGAGCCTCTTAGCTCTATCTTCAGCGTCTTCAAGCACGCGGTTCGCGCGCTCCTTGGCTTCAAGCATCTTCTGCTTTACTTCGAGCTCCAACGAGCCACGCTGGCCAAGTGCAATTAAAAGACGCAATACATATCCGAGCACAATACCGGCGAGACCTGAAAGGGCAAGAAGACTCAAGACTATCTTTATGGACATACCGGTTGATGGGACTCTTCGTGCGTACACGAAGAGGTTTGCAAGCAAATTAGGTTCGGGAATGCAGCATTTCAGCCGTTTCTGCGTATAAGAATTCCCTAGAACCCTTATAAAATAACACTTTTTACGAGTTTCGCAAATGAAACGGCCGCCCTCGAGGGCGGCCGTCCCGCAAAGATTCCGAAGACTACTTGCTCTTGTAGACGTGGTCTACGAGCCCGTACTTTTTCGCTTCCTCTGCCATCATGAAGTAATCGCGATCAACGTCCTTCTCAATCTTCGTGAGCGGCTGCCCGGTTGATTTTGCAAGGATCTTGTTCAATCGATCGCGCGTAAGGAGGATGTGCTTCGCGGTAATTTCAATATCTGTTGCCTGTCCTTGTGCGCCGCCCCATGGCTGGTGGATCATAACCTCAGCGTTCGGGAGGGCATAGCGCTTGCCCTTGGCGCCCGCAGCGAGAATAACGGCAGCAGCCGAAGCGGCCATACCCACGCAGACGGTGGAGACGTCTGGCTTCACGTGGTTCATGGTGTCGAGGATAGCGAGACCTGCAGTAACCGAGCCACCCGGAGAGTTCACGTAGAGCGAGATATCCTTCTTCGGGTCCTCAGACTCGAGGAAGAGTAGCTGGGCGATGATAAGGTTCGCCATGTCGTCGTCAATGCCGCCACCCAAAAACACGATGCGGTCCTTAAGGAGACGGGAATAGATATCATAGCCACGCTCACCGAATTGCGTCTTCTCCACGACCATTGGCACAAGCATTGCACGGGGATTTGTAGTTCGGTGTTCCATAGTAGAGTCATAGTACCAAAGCTCAGGACATAAGAGAAAGCGCCCCATATTGCGGGGCGCTTTCTACTGTTTTTGATCCTTACTCTGCAAGCGAGGCATCGAGCTCCGCAAACGCGGCATCAAAGTCCTCTTCAAATTTTTCTGGGCTTTGTGCTGCGAGGTCTGCTTCGATTGCCTCGGGTTCTGTTGAGTCGCTCTGTGTCTCAAGTGCCTCTACCTGAGCTTCAATACTTTCGGTTGAAGGCATGGTGCTAGAGAGGTAGTACGCACCTCCAGCAACTACAAGAAGCACAACAATAAGACCGCCAAGCGCGACCCACGAGGTCTTCTGTGGCTCTAATACCTTAACAACAGGGGATTCTGGTGATTGTTCCATACGTGTGTTCGGTTAGATTCCTGCTTCTGCACTCGGTCTTGGTAGTGCTTGGGCAGCGCCCCTCAATGCTTCATGTGCAGAACGAATTGCAGCTTTTGCACTCTGGGCAAGAGCACGTGTTGCCTGGAAAGACTCACGTGGCGCCTCGCTCGCAAGCGCGTCAGCTATTGCTTCAGAAAGCGTAGTAATAGCAGCCTCCGCCTCGTCAATCTCTGTGCGTGCTGACACAAGCGCCTCTTCTGCGCCGGCGACATCGACACCGCTCGCGGCAAGTACATCTATACGTGCGTCAATTCTGTCTGCGATGCCTGAAAGCCGTAGGGTCATGGCGTTCAAGAGCTTTACTGCGTGATTGAAGCTGGCAATTGCTCGCTCTCCATGCTTCGCAGAGAATTTCTCGCGGCGCTCTTCGGTACTTGAGGCAAATGCTGCCCGCTTCTCCATAAGGAGTGCTTTGCGGTCCTCGATGTGTGTCTGTACCGCTTCCTTTCGCTCCTCAGGCCCCATGCTCTGTAGCGCACGACGTTCGGAAGCCATATCCTTCATAGCCTCGCGGCGCTCCATAAGCCCGGCTCTCATATCCTCTACCCGTGTTGGGACAGTGCCTTTAAACTCCGACACGCGATCCTTTACTTGATTTTGATGCTGGAGAAACTGATCCTGTGCACCCCTGAATCGTTCTCTGGGGACTGGATTTTCTTGCTGCACCCTCGTCGCTGTGTCTACGGATGGTTCAGTGTTTATTTCTCGAACTGCATCCTGCGCGTGTGCGCTTCCGGCCGTAACAATAAGGCCAAGGAAGAGCAGAGCTACAATAGATATTCTCATAGGTAGTTTAAATGCTTAATGCAGTCACGGGCATCGTGATGCTGGGTCTAGTATACCGTTAACACATACAGGAGCAGATGTTCTACTGCATAACGAAAAGCCCCACCACGTGTGGGACTTTTCGTTACCTTTGCTTATTCAACTACTGAGGAACCGGACCGTTCTCTCCTTCCTCAACGTCTGCGGCACCCTCAACGGTTGGCATAGAGCCGTCTGGAAGGACTTCTCCGCGAACGCCATTCTCTGGCATCTCGTTTGTCTCAAGACGCTCGTTCCATACGTAGAACGCACCAACGACGAGAATCGCCATAATGAGAACAATGCCGAGGATTGAGCCGTATGCAGCAGGCTTTGACGGCTCGTCTGCCATGGGCGCTGCCGCTGGTGGAGGGGTAACGTTATCCTGGTTCATGTTCTGATCTGGTACTTGTTCCATAAATGATTGATTAGCTATTTCCTAAGTATAGAGGACATTTGGGCCGGGGGCCTATGTGGTGGGGATACGAGAAAACCCGAATCTCAGTAGAGATCCGGGTTTTCTTAGGCACGTACTGTGTCTATTTCTTTTCCAGGTACATCGCTACCGCACGATCGAATGCATCCTGTGCGGCAGCCTTGTCCTTGAACGCCCCAAGTGAGACTTCTTTGTTCTGGAGTTTCTTGTAGGTTTCAAAGAAGTGGGCAATCTCCTTAAGCGTGTGCTTGTTGAGATCACTTAGGTCCTGAATATCTGCGAAACGAGGATCGTCTGCAGGTACCGCGATGACTTTCTCGTCAGCCTCGCCGCCATCAACCATCGGAAGGATAGCGACCGGACGCGCGCGTACGAGAATGCCGGGAAGAAGTGGATAGGTCGTAAGCAGCACCACATCGAGTGCGTCGCCATCGTCCCAGAGGGTCTGCGGTACGAAGCCGTAGTCGAATGGGTACGCCTGTGCGGTGTGAAGCACACGATCAAGTGCAATCATGCCGGTCTTCTTGTCGATCTCGTACTTGTTTTGTGATCCACGAGGAATCTCGATAATCACACTCATCTCGTCACGGGAGCCCGGGTTGATGTCGTGAAGAAGGTTCATAGAGATAGAAGATTAGGCCTGGTCCTTGTCCTGGCTGTCGCGATCGTCAGGATTTGCTGGAGTGCCGTCGTCTGAGAGTGCGGTCTCTTCGCCAACGGTGAGTGTGTTGTCTGCTGGAACCTCTTCCGTGATAACGGACTCAGTTACGGTCGGGTCGATACCTGCGGCAACTGCAGGGTTCATATCCTCTTGGTTCTCGAGTGCGGCAACCGATTCGTCGGATGCACCTTCAGAAGCTTCAACTGCTGCTTCGCCTTCAGCAACGCTTGCGCCGCCAACTGCCATGATGTCGATGTTCCAGCCGGTGAGCTTTGCAGCAAGACGAACGTTTTGGCCGCCGCGGCCAATAGCCAAAGACTGCTGGTCCTCGGTAACCGTGACGCTTGCACGATGTCCTTCCTCATCGAGTTCAACCTCAAGGATGGTTGCAGGGGAGAGGGACTCCTTGATGTAGGCTGCCTGGTCCTCAGACCACTCAATGATATCGATGCGCTCGCCGCCAAGGGCTGCCATAACGGTTGAGACGCGTACGCCACGCTGGCCAACGAGTGAACCAACAGGGTCAACGTGCGGATCGTTCGATGCAATCGCAATCTTCGTGCGGCTACCTGGCTCGCGAGCGAGACCCTTAATCTCAATAGCGCCTGCTGCGAGCTCTGGCACCTCCATCTCAAAGAGACGGGTGAGGAAGCGCGGGTGGCTGCGAGAGAGGCGGAGATATACGCCACGGAATCCCTCGTCTACAGCGTAGAGGTAGGCGCTAATGCGCTCTCCTGGGCGGTAGCGCTCTCCTGGGATCTGCTCCTCGTACGGGATGATACCGGTTGCGCGTCCAAGGTCGACGAAGATTGCACCGCGTTCTGCGCGCTGTACAACACCCGTGACAATCTCGCCCTTCTTGTGGCCGAACTCGTCGAGGATAGAAAGCTTCTCGGCCTCGCGGATCTTCTGAATAACAACTTGCTTCGCAGTCTGTGCTGCGATGCGACCGAAGTCGTCCTGTGGTTCGAGCGGGAAGATGATCTCCTCGCCGAGTTCCGCGGTGCGCTTAATACGCTTCGCATCCTCAAGAAGGATGTGCTTCTCCGCATCGTAGCGGGGGAGTTCGCCTTCAGCAACCTCCTCCTCGCGGTCGAAGTGCGGGTGATGTGCAGGAAGATCGTGTTCCTCCTCACCTTCCTCAGGGAAACGCACCATCGTGTCGTCCACGATAGTCTTTACCTGCTCGAAGGTAACGGTGCCTGAATCCATATCAAGCATGCCGCGTACCACCTGGCCGCGCTTCCCGTATTCCTTTTTATAGGCAGTTGCCATGGCCTGTTCGATAGCGTCCACCATGGTTTCCTTAGTGATACCGCGCTCCTCGAACTCTCCGAGCACTGAATTGATTGTCTTGAGATCCAACATAGGTCCTGTATTTAGTTGTTCGCACTTCTATTATTCTATTTTCGCACGTATCTCTGGATTCCTAAAAATAAATGCCCGCAGTGCGGACATTCCAGATAGGGAGAAGATACCATATATAGGTATACAGTCAACGCTGGATTCGTTGACTCGGTAGTGTATTCGTGGTTTATTAACACCGGAATGAACGGCGCTAAGGCGCCTTAGCAGGGAGAGTAAGTAATGCGTGACCAAAATCAGTCCGGCTCGAAGCCTCTCAACAGGCGCCAGCAGTCCAAGCTGCAGACTCGCCAAAAGGTGCTCGACGCCGGCCGGACGCTCTTCATGAAGGGTGGCTACGAGAAAGCCACCATTCGTGATATCGCGAAGAAGGCTGGTATGTCGACCGGCGCCGTGTTTGCGAATTTCGAGGACAAGAAAGATCTCTTGCTTGTTATCGTGCAAGAGGAGTTCGAGGAACATGGCCTGCTTCTCAAACAGGATGCGGAAGAAGAAGGTGCAGTCCTGGATCGCATCGTCAGAATCTGTACGGCCGACTTCATATTCTTCAACGAGCGGCTACACCTGCTCGAGGCGCTCGCCGTCCTCGAGACAGATGCGTCAAACATGAAGAATCGCAGAGCCCGCGAGCTCACGGGCCATCGGCGAGAGCGTCTCTGGAGAGCCATCGAGACGATGTTCAAGGAGTCCCGCTGCGGGAACGCGCTTGAAGCCAAGGTAATTGGAGAATGCATCATGAGCATTCACTTCGATCGCTGTCGGTACCACGCGATTATGAACCGAAAGACTGAATCGTATCGACACTCGCTGAAGGAGCTGCTCAGCCATCTGCTCTTGGCGTCCGCAACGGCCATCGCGGCCTGAGCAGAACAGTTTCAAAAAGCCGCGCGACACCCGTTGCGCGGCTTTTTTCTTTTCCACGCTCTCTCCATATATAGGTACGCGAGAAACACACGAGAGCGCGCTATACTTTATATACAAACGGCATGCAGGTCTCTGAAAGCGAACTTAAGGAATTCATTCTCGACTCCGGACTCGTGTCCCGGAAGGATGTTGAGGCTGCAGATGAGGAAGCGAAGCGAAAGAAGCAGTCTATCGGCGACATCTTGATTGCACAGGGACTTCTCTCAACCGACAGTCTTCGCCGCATAAAAGCATACGTCCTTGGAATTCCCTTCGTTAATCTGAAGGACAAGAAGATCGACTTGAACGTCCTCTCGTTAATCCCAGAACCAATCGCACGCACGCACTCCATCGTTGCGTTCAAGAAGGATGGGAGCTCGCTCGAAGTAGCGATGCTTGATACTGAGGACCTTCCGGCTATCGACTCGGTGCGTAAGACAACAGGTCTCAAGATTCTTCCACGCCTCACCGACGACGAGTCACTCAAGAACGTGCTCCTGCAGTACCAGAAGTCTCTTAAGGAAGAGTTCGGCGACCTCATCACAACCGAAGCCGGCCGCATCAACCTTATAAAGGACGGGCAGCTAGGAGATGATGCGTCTGGCGAGGATCTGAAGAAGATGGCCGAGGACCTACCAATTGTACGCATCGTTGATACGCTCTTACGCCACGCAATTATCCAGAAGGCATCAGATATCCATATTGAGCCAATGGAACAGGAAGTGCTCGTCCGCTACCGCATTGACGGCGTGTTGCATGACGCGATGACGCTTCCACGCACCGCAGCGTCCGGCATTACCGCCCGCATTAAAGTGCTTGCAAACCTGAAGCTCGACGAGAAGCGCTTGCCGCAGGACGGCCGCTTCAAGATGGAGACTGAAGCAGACAAGGTGTCGTTCCGTGTGTCTCTTCTGCCGACGTACTTTGGCGAAAAGATTGTTATGCGTCTCCTTAGGGAGACCGGCGAAGGATTTACGCTTGATGTGCTCGGGTTCCATGGCTCAGGGCTTGAGCGGGTGCACCAGTCTATGAAACAGACAACGGGCATCATTTTGATTTCCGGACCAACTGGCTCTGGAAAGACCACAACGCTCTATACCATCCTCGATATTTTGAATACGCCGGACGTTAATATCTCAACTGTTGAGGATCCGATCGAGTACCAGATGAAGCGTGTGAATCAGACACAGGTGAACCCAGCCATAGGCTTTACGTTCGCCAATGGACTCCGTGCACTCCTTCGTCAGGACCCGAACATCATCATGGTGGGAGAGATTCGTGACGCTGAGACGGCGTCCCTAGCGATTAACGCCGCACTCACCGGACACCTCGTACTCTCAACCATTCACACGAACTCTGCGGCCGGTGCCATCCCGCGTCTCATGGATATGGGCGTGGAACCATTCCTCTTGGTTTCAACGCTGCGCATGGTTATGGGTCAGCGTCTTGTGCGTAGACTCTGCGACGGAAAAGAACAGTATGCGCTTGATGCGGTCGAACGTGAGAAGGTCGCGAGTGCGGACAAGTTCGACAATGTACTCAAGGCGCTTATTGAAGAGAAGCTCGTGAAGGAGGGAACAACAATGGATGCTGTTCCATTCTATAGGCCGGTCCCGTCTCCACAGTGCGAGGATGGATACTCAGGTCGTATCGGTATTCATGAGGTCTTGATGCTTTCATCTGCACTTCGTGAGCTCATTCTCCACAACGCAGCACCAGACGCTATTGAGGCTCAGGCGCGCAAAGAAGGCATGCTAACAATGCTCGAAGACGGCCTCTACAAGTCCACGCGTGGAATTACCTCGGTTGAGGAGGTGTTGAGAGCGGTTTCAGAATAGTTGCATTTTAGTACAGCGGGCGTATAACCAGGGAGGAGACGCGAAAGAGTATCTGGATTAACTAGGTACGCGCGTCCTGGGAGTGAATAGCATGTCCAAATTTCTTGTCGCCATTGGCCTTGCGTTGGCCGCAGTCTTCGGTGGGGCCGTGGTCCTGAACCTGATGCCCAGCAGCCTGCATTTCTACCTGTTGGCTGGAGTTCTGGCCTTCTTTACCGCCCTGATCGCCAGGAAGCCGGACTGGTTCGCCTGGGTCATCGGTATCGGCGCCGTCGCTGTCGGTATTATGGCGACCGGCTGGTCTGGCAGTGCATTTTCGTTCGCCATCGGTTTCGGAATCCTGGCCGGCATGCTCGCCATTACGTTCGTTGGCCATCGGCATTCCGACCCGCTGGCGGATGTCCACGCGTCCAAGGGACGCGGCCACTAGGTCATCACGTCTCGGCTCGCGTTCATGAACCGATAGTTCACGGGCTGGATTCTCCTTTAGAGAGTCCGGCCCGTTTCATTTTGCATGCTACGATTCTTTTATGAAATTTCGCGTAACCTCAAAGAGTCCTGAAGGAGAAGAGACGAAGCGTGTGCTCGAAGCCGCATCAAGATTCGCGGTGTATGAGCAAGTAGAAAAAGAAGGGGGTGTCGTTGTGTCTGTACAAGAGGGAAGCGGTACGCTTATGCCGGCGTGGATGCAGATGACGATTGGGACCGGTGTGAAGACTGACGAGAAGATTACATTCACCAAGAATCTCGCGGCTATGATTGCTGCAGGTCTCACACTTACCCGCGCACTCTCCGTTATTGAGCGACAGACAAAGAACAAGGCACTCAAGAAGATCGTGATGGATCTCGAGGAGGAGGTAAAGAAAGGTTCGTCTTTTCATGAGGCCCTCGCCAGGCATCGGAAGGTATTCTCCGATCTCTTTATTGCGATGAGTAAGGCAGGTGAGGAGTCAGGAACCTTAGCTGATGCACTTGCGGTTGTTGCACGACAGATGGAGAAGGCGAATAACCTTCAAAAGAAGGTGAAGGGCGCGATGATCTATCCTGCGATTATCCTCGTCGCGATCATCATTATCGGTATCCTCATGATGATTTTCGTCGTACCGACGCTTTCTAACACGTTTAAGGAGCTTAACGTTGAGCTGCCAACCGCAACGAAAATAATTATCGGCGCATCAGACTTTATGGCGTCGAATGCGATTCTCGTGTTCGTCATGCTCGTTGTTTTCATTACAGGTTTTATATTCTTCTTAAAATCTAAGATTGGAGGCCGCATAACGCTGTTCCTTGCGCTCCGTGTTCCGGTTATCGGCGAGCTCGTTCGCGAGACTATGAGTGCTAGGGCCGCTCGGGCAATGTCCTCGCTTTTGTCGTCAGGCGTTGAGATGCTCTCGACACTCAGTATTGCTGCGGAGGTGGTTGGCGATAACCCGTTTGGAAAAGTGATTAAGGAAGCAGAAGAGCGTGTTCGTAAAGGTGAAACACTTTCAGTCTCGTTCACGGACCACGCAAAACTCTATCCAGTATTCGTCGGCGACATGATTGCGGTTGGCGAAGAGACAGGAAAGGTGGCAGACATGCTCGGGCAAGTTGCGCAGTACTATGAGAACGATGTTGAAGAACGTACCAAGGACCTCTCCACTATTATCGAGCCAGTACTTATGCTTTTCATCGGAAGCGCAGTGGGTGTGTTCGCGATGGCGATGATTACGCCTATCTACTCGCTTTCGGATAAGATTTAGTTCTATCTCTAGTCTCCCACCTAGAGTAAGACTCTAGGTGTCCAGCCGTCATCTATGGAGAGTAAGGTAGTACACTATGATTACGCATTACCTTCATTATCTAACCTATGATTAAACTAATACCCATTCTTACACTAGCCGTTCTATTCTCAGCAACAGCTGCACATGCGCAGGTACCTGGCATTCAGGCTGACGTTGATGTAAGTGTAAACGCACAAGCAAATTCTCAGGAGACATCCACTCGCGGTAACAGCGAGGCTCAGGTGAATGCTGGCAACAAGGGAGGTAACGCTTCGACGACTACACGTGGACAAATAACTGCAGAGTCACATCGCAGTATGGTTGCTACCTTCGTTCAGTCGCTACTCTCTGTTGCAGACCGTGATCGTGCCATAGGCACAGAGGTACGTGCAGTTGCGAACTCACAGAATGATTCAGCGTCAACAACGGTTGAGGCTATGACAAAGGTTGAAAAGCGAAGCAATATTCTAGATTTCCTCTTCGGCACAGATTGGAAGAACGCAGGAGCCGTACGAAGCAATATTGCAAAGAGTAACGCTGATATCCAGCGACTTGAGAACACTCTCAGCAAGACAACCGATGCGTCTGTACGCGCTGATCTTGAAGCTCAGATTAGTTTACTCAAGGATGAGCTAGTTAAGCTTGATGGCTTTGTTACCGAAAACGAGCAAAGTTTCAGCTTGTTTGGATGGTTCACAAAGCTATTTGTGAAGACTGAGGCGTAATACATACCCTACGTAAGAAAAGACCGGCTTATACCAAGCCGGTCTTTTCTTGTGGTCTATATATTTATGTAAAAAGTTCTAACATCGTCCCAGATTGTTAACTGAGCTACACTGCCTGCATATGGCTATAGGTAAGGTGGTATCAACTCGTTTCCGGAACGAGAAAGGGAACGATGTATATGTACGCGTAAGCGAGGAGCCCGTACAAGGGATTCCCGGTGTCGTGTTGTTTGTGACTGGTCCGGACGAGGACTCTGAAATGCAGATTACGAGGCAGGAGGGGATTGAACTCTTTGCGCTCTTATCGAAACTATTGAAGCCGGGTCGCCAGAACCGCTAGAGAGCATGTATCGGTGCGTTATCATACGTGTATGAATGCACCGCGCGGCATGTCCTTGGTAGATGTCATTGTTGGCATCGCACTCATTCTTATTGTGTTTCTTGCACTCCTCGGACTCTTGCGTGCATCACTCCTCATCTCTTCTTCCTCGAAGGCA
This sequence comes from uncultured bacterium, assembly GCA_947085505.1. GTDB lineage: Bacteria > Patescibacteriota > Minisyncoccia > Phycocordibacterales > Phycocordibacteraceae > C7867-001. Next base: position 24,503 of record CAMTWI010000003.1, on the reverse strand, counting down.
AAGGCCGGGGGCACTGCGGTGGCAACAACGCAGATGGAATATATTCGCTCCCTGTCCTATGACAATGTTGGTACGCTTGGGGGTATTCCTGCGGGACCTATCGAGCAGTATGCGACCACAACTATGAACGGTATTCCGTACGGTGTCCGCACACTCATTCAGTATGTGGATGATCCCAAGGACGGGTTTGGAGCGGCAGATTCTAACGGTATTACGACAGACTACAAGCGTGTTCGTATTGCAGCGACGTATCAGTTCCGTGGAGAGGAGCGAGAGATTGTTATTGTCTCGAATGTCGTACCACCCTCGATTGAAACAACGGCAGGGGGAGGCACCCTGCGTGTGAATGTCGTGAATGCGGTCGGGGGTGCGGTTGCTGGTGCTTCGGTACATATCGAAAATTCAAGCGTCTCTCCTGCAATCGACCTCATCACGTTTTCTGATAGCGCTGGCAGCGTATCGCTCCCGGGTGCACCAACATCAACCGACTACCGTATTACTGTTACCAAAGATGGGTACTCGACTGCGCAGACGTATGCACGCGATGTAACGAATCAGAATCCGACACCAGGATACCTCACGGTTTCCTTGGGCCAAACGACCACGAGCACGTTCGCTATTGATGTACTCTCCTCGTTTACGCTCCGCACGTTTGAACCAATCCGGCAGGCAGTGTCAAGCGACACGTTTACTGACGCTTCTAATCTTGAGGAGATGCTGTCAGTGCAGGTGAGTGCTGGCGCGCTTATGCTCGCAGGTGCTCCGGGTAGTTACGCATTCTCTGGAAGCGCTCGGTCGATAACCACTGCACCTGTGTACTTGGCCGAGTGGACTTCAATTCAGGCTTCAGTAACTACTCCTGCTGCTACCAGCTATACGGTCTCTGTTACTGATAGCGCGGGCGGACTCATTCCGGACGCGGTGATTCCTGGAAACAGTATCGGGTTCACTACGTTTCCCATAGACCTGACAGGTGTTTCTACCTCAACCTATCCGGGACTTGCGTTGCGCGCATCTCTTGCGAGTGCGGACGGACTCAGCACCCCTTCGGTTGAGAGTTGGCAGATTACGTTTGAAGAGGGGCCGTTACCGTTACCAAACGTTCCTTTTACTTTCACTGGTGCTAAGAGAAAGGGGACGACGGGAGCGGGTGATCCTCTCTATAAGACAATTATAGAAAGCACTACGGACGTGACGGGGAACCGAGCACTCACGCTTGAGTGGGATGTGTATACGCTTACCATTCCGGGATACAGCCTCGTAAGTCCAACGTCGACACCACCACATACTCTTGAGCCGGGGATGACGACCGAGGCCATTTATATCATTCAATAATCTATGCACCGCACATCTTCCGTCGCACTCACTTCTAGAGGATTTACCCTTATGGAGATGGTTGTGGTTATTGGACTTACGGGCCTGGTCGGTGTCGGTCTCCTCTCAATGATTTCGTATTTCTACCGCTCAAATGCGTACCTACTTGAGGCTACGAGTGCGGTGGATAGTGCGAGTCGTGGAGTCAATGAATCACTAGCGCTTTTGCGAGCTGCCTCATATGGAGAAGACGGGTCGTACCCGCTTATGGCAGCAGCGACTTCGTCGGTGACGTTCTACGCAAATGGAGATGCAGACCATTCGATAGAGCGTATCCGGTTATACCTCTCAGGTGGCGTCCTGTACCAGGGAGTAACGAATGCTGGGGGAAACCCGCCATCCTATACGGGACAGACTGAATCGACGTCTATTATTGCGACGTGGGTGAAGAACGATGCGGCAACACCCGCGTTCCGCTATTTCGATAGCGACGGCGTTGAACTTACTGGTAGCATTAACATTGCCGCTGTGCGTACTATTCGTGCACGACTCGATGTCGATATCAATCCGCAGCGCGCCCCAAACATTCTCACTATAGAAGGTGGTGCAACGCTGCGTAATCTTCGTAGCGAATAATTTTATGAAACACTCTCCCCCTCGTGGATACCTCATGCTCCTGGCGATTGTCTTTGGTGCGGTGTTTGTTACTGTGCTCGGCGCTCTTTCAGGTTTCGTGCTTTCAGAGAATCGGTTTCAAACAAACGCGACAGCTTCAGCTCGCGCGATTGCGATCGCTGAGGCGGGTATCGAGTACTATCGGTGGTTTCTTGCACACTATCCGAACGATCTCACGAACGGTACGGGACAACCGGGTCCGTATATTATTCCGTACATGGACCCGGAGGGTGGGGAGATTGGAACCATCGAGCTTTCAATAACGGGGAACACTTCATGTGACACGCTCACCTCTATTGATATTAGTTCTACAGGTACGCCCGTAGAACATTCAACAATCTCACGCACTATAACGACGCGATATGCGCGTCCAACGGTCGCGCGATTCTCGTATGTGCTCAACGACAGTGTGTGGGCAGGTTCAGATCGTGTGATCCTTGGCCCCTACCATTCGAATGGGGGAATCCGCATGGACGGCACAATTAACTCTCCGGTAACAAGTTCGCTTTCGACCTGGCTATGTACCTCAGCGTTTGGGTGCTCGCCAAACCAGACGAAGGCAGGGGTGTGGGGTGCAGGAACAAATACAAATCTCTGGGATTACCCAGTGCCGCAGGTAGACTTCGGTGCGATATCCGCTGATTTCGCGAGCCTTAAAACGAAGGCTCTTGCCGATGGATACTATTTGCCGCGCTTTAGTGAGACCAACGTCACGAATGCTACGAGTTACTGGCGTGGGTATCGTCTTCGGTTTAATGCAGGTGGGACGGTGACGGTTACGCGTATTACCACTGCCTCATCAGTTCCTTCGACACACATTAATCCGAGTGACGACGATCTACCGGATCGCCAGCTTGTTGGCAACGAAACCTTCTATTCGACGATTACCGTCCCTGAAAATTGCGGACTCATTTTTGTTGAGGATAACGTCTGGATTGAGGGAGTGGTGGATACAAAAGTAACGGTTGTGGCGGCGAACGTCACAACAACTGGTATCAAACCAAACGTAATGCTTCCAGGAAATCTAACGTATGCACAGACAGACGGAAGTGATGGTCTCACAGTTATTGCACAGAATAATATCCTTATCACTCCCGACTCTCCGTACAATATGACACTCAACGGTATTTTTGTGGCACAGGGAGGTGCGTTCGGTCGCAACTACTATGGAAACTCATCGTATGATGCGCGCGGCACGCTTACCATTCTCGGTACAACGGTATCGAATCTCCGTACTGGCACAAAATGGTGCCTCAATACAAGTTGCACGAACTCGGCTGGGTATCAAACTCGTATCGACGCGTACGATCGCAATCTCGCAACTGACCCTCCGCCATTCACGCCACAGACCTCAAGCGACTATCAATTTGTAGACTGGCGAGAGGAGTAAGAAATGATCAAGGACAAAGGTTAAAACCTTAATCCAGCTACCGTGCGGTATATAAACGACTAGAGGCAGGGCCAAAATCGAGACATCATTGGCATGCTACGATTTAGCCATGCTTATCGTTGGAAACTGGAAGGCCTACGTAGAATCAAAGGCAAAGGCAAAGGCATTGTGTATAAGCGCCAAACGCCTCGCTAGTAAGGGGGATAACGAGATTGTTATCGCTCCGGCGGCCCCGCATATTGGCTTTATTGCTCCAGCGAAGCCGGATGCTCAAGAAGCCCTTAAGCTTGGTGCTCAGGATGTGTCTATAACGGTGGGGGGAGCTGAGACTGGGGAAGTGACCGCAGGACTTTTAAAGGACCTTGGGGTCTCGTATGTAATTGTGGGGCATTCGGAACGTCGCGCTCGCGGAGAATCAGACGAGATAGTTACCGAAAAGGCCCGTCACGTACTTGCGCACGGCATGACGCCAATTATTTGTATTGGGGAGATTGATCGAGATACCGAAGCCCACTACTTGAAGCGTGTGCGTGCGCAGCTGAGTGCGGTTATGGCATCACTCTCAACGAAGGAGCGTCTCTCTATTGTTATCGCGTACGAACCCGTTTGGGCTATTGGCAAATCAGAACTTGAAGCTATCACCCCAAACGACCTTTCTGAAATGATTCTGTATATACGCAAGGTGCTTGCCGACTTCATGCCTGGACGCGCAAACCAGAAGGTACGCATTTTGTATGGAGGATCGGTTGATGTGAGTAACGTTCGCTCGCTTGCTTCCGGAACCGGCATTGACGGATTTCTTATAGGACGTGCTTCAACAGACGTAGCGGGGTTCACAGCACTCGTGAAAGCAGTCTCCTAACCTGCCCTTCACTCGAAAGTAGATACACTAAGTTTTTATGCGCACTACATTTTTCGTACTCGGCGGGCTTGTCCTGCTTCTTGTTGTGTATTGGGGCGTAAAGTTTTTCATGACCGTGCAAGTTTCGAAGAAGATAATTAACGCAACAGTTGCGTATCAGAAAGCTGGGGAAGGAGAGAACACGGTTCTCGTGCTCGGAGACAGCACTGCCGTTGGTATCGGAGCGGAGCGGCCCGAAGAAAGTGTTGCAGGGCGGGTGAGTGGCTTCCTTCAGGCAGATAGTCTAGAAAACTATGCAGTCTCAGGTGCCGTTACGAGTGACCTAAACAAACAGAGAGAGAGCGCCAAGCTCGAACAGTACCGCTTAATTCTTATTCAGATAGGGGGCAATGACATCATCCGTTTCAAGCCAGCAGAAGGTGTAGGTGAGGAGCTGCGTAGAACGATACGAAATCTTCCGGACGCTGAGAAGGTTGTGATTATCTCAGCGGGCGATGTCGGGGGCGCTACGTTGTTCCCGTGGCCAGTGCGCCCATTCCATACACGTTTGAATAACACATATCACGAAATCTTTGCGAAGGTTGCCAAGGAAGAAGGCGTAACCTACGTGAATTTTGGCAATTCCCCTGCAACCAAGCAGATCAATGAGAAGCCGGAGATATATCTTGCAGCAGACGGCCTCCATCCATCTTCAGAAGGATATCGATTGTGGTTCGAAGAGATTCAGTCGAGTCTGTAGCGCTTCTCCTCTATACTAAAGACATGCGAAGCGTCCGTAGCATTAAGGTTCTTGAGAATATCCCGGTGCTGGTGCGATGTGCACTGAATGTGCCGGTTCAGGGAGGAGAAGTTGCGGGCAGCTTTAGACTGCGACGCGCACTTCCGACTATTGAGTACTTACGAAAGCACCATGCACGCGTTGTGCTCATCGGCCACATTGGTGACAAAGGAACGGAAACCCTCGAGCCAGTGTTTCGTGCTATGAAGGAATTCATTCCGGAGCTTAGATTTTGTCCGGTTACAACAGGCCCCAAGGCCCGCGACGCGGTACGCCAGCTTCCTCCCGGGGGAGTGCTCATGCTCGAGAACCTTAGACGGGATAAAGGGGAGCAAGAGAACCGACGCGATTTCGCCGCAGCGCTCGCCGACCTCGCGGATATATATGTCGAGGACTCGTTTGATGTATGCCATCGTCCGCACGCTTCTGTTGTTGGGGTCCCAGAATTCTTGCCTTCCTATGTGGGCTTTCTTGTTGAGGAAGAAGTGCGAGAACTTTCAAAGGCACTGAAGCCCGGCAAGCCATCACTTGCGATAATTGGTGGTGCCAAGTTCGGTACAAAGGAGCCCGTACTTAAAAAGCTTCTCGTTTCATATGAACGTGTGTTTGTTGGTGGTGCGCTTGCGAATGATTTTATGCAGGCAAGCGGAAGGCCGATTGGAAAGTCTTTGGTGTCGGGTGCTGATAAGACAGAACTAAAGACCTTGATGGGTAACAGAAAGTTGTTGTTGCCCGTGGATTATGTTGTTGCACAGGCTGGGACAACTGTTACTGGTGGAAGGGTGGTGGAGATACAAGACGTGGATCAAATTGAATCTATTCTTGATAACGGTCCCAAGACTATCGCACTCATTGCGGCACACGCTGAGAAGGCGAAGACGATTCTTTGGAATGGTCCACTCGGAAATTATGAGAACGGGTTTGTGCAAGGAACAGAAGCCATTGCGCACGTGATCGCTTCGTCTAATGCACGCTCTATTGTTGGTGGAGGAGACACGGTAGCGGCCATAGAGAAGCTCGGTATCTCTGACCAATTCTCTTTTATTTCAACCGGCGGCGGTGCAATGCTCGACTTTCTTGCGAAGGGAACGCTTCCAGGTCTCGATGCGCTTCGCTAGCCGATCTGTTCCTTAATCTTTTGAGCGACGCTCGCCGCTTCACCTTCCGCGTACTCCTTGTGCGGCCAGAACTCGAATTCCTTCCGATCGTGTCGAGGAATTATGTGCATGTGAAGATGGAACACTTCCTGCCCAGCCTCATGCTCATGGTTTGAATTGATCTGCACTCCTTTTGCTCCAACAGCATCGCGTATTGCGGGAGACATTTTCCGGACCGTTTCCATTACAGCAGCAAATGCATCCTGGTCTATATCAAAAATATTTCGATACGGGGCTTTCGGTATAACGAGCGTGTGTCCTGGAGTCACGGGTCCTGTTGAAAGAAAGGCGAGGGTCTTCTCGTCTTCATACACGATTTGTGCAGGAAGTTCACGCCGCAGTATTTTCATGAATACACCGTTTTGGCCTTCAATTTCCATATCAGAAGGATACCCCGAGCGATGACTTTGATACAATGACCCGACATGTTCCTACTCCATGATCCGATAGACGATTCAGTCCGCGAAGCCCTTAAGGCATATGACGATATAACGGCTGCCTTACTTGCACGTCGCGGCATTACAACTGCGGAAGACGCAGAAGCATTCCTCTCGCCTTCGTATGACGCACATATCCACGACCCGATGCTCATGCTTGATATGCCAAAGGCAGCTGCACGAGTGGCGGCGGCGATAGGGGACAGTGAAAAGATTGCCGTATGGAGCGACTACGATTGCGACGGTATTCCGGGCGGGGTTCTGCTCCACGACTTTCTTAAGAAGGCCGGTGCGAATTTCGTGAACTATATACCGCATCGCCACAACGAAGGATACGGGGTAAATATTCCGGGACTCGAGAAGCTTGCTGGGGAGGGTGTGACGCTTGTGGTGACGGTTGACTCCGGTATTACGGACGTGGAAGCCGTTGCACGAGCGAACGAGCTTGGTATGGAAGTGATTGTGACCGATCACCATCTTCCCGCGGAAGAATTGCCGCCTGCGTTTGCAATTCTTAACCCAAATGCACGATCAGAAGAGACCTATCCGTATAAGAGTCTCTGTGGTGCTGGCGTTGCATGGAAACTTGTGTGTGCAACGCTTGCGGTAGGGTTTCCCGGACGCGACTTGATTCCAGAAGGCTGGGAGAAGTGGCTTCTTGATATGGCTGGTCTCTCAACAATTGCGGATATGGTGCCGCTCACAGGTGAGAACCGTGTCATCGCTTCGTATGGGCTTCTTGTTATGCGAAAGTCTCCGCGCATCGGATTTATAAAGCTCTGCAAAGCTGCGAGGGTGAATCAGGGAAAGATTGAAGAAGGAGACGTCGGTTTCATGATTGCGCCACGTATCAATGCGGCGTCCCGCATGGGCGATCCTCGTGATGCGTTCCTGCTTCTTTCAACAACAAGTGAGTCTGAAGCGGATCAGTTATCGAAAAAGCTTGAGGCCTTGAATCGTTCCAGGCGTGCATCAGCAGGTGCGATTACGCGTGCCGTGCATGAGCGTCTGCTCGAGCGAAAGATGGAAGGGAAGGAACTGTCTTCTGTTATTGCTATGGGGGACCCGGATTGGAGACCAGGACTCTTGGGCCTTGTTGCGAATGGTATCGCTGAAGAATACGGACGCCCGGTGTTTTTGTGGGGGCGCGAAGGCAACGACACTATGAAAGGATCATGCCGTTCGGGACCCGGGAACACCAACGTTGTAGAGCTTATGCGCGCGGCGGGTGACACGTTTCTTGGATTTGGCGGGCACAAGGCATCGGGAGGGTTTTCGGTTGCGCCCGATGCAGTATTTGATCTTGAGGAGCGACTTGCAAGGACACTCGCCTCACTCCCGAAAGAAGACGGGCGCGAAGCGGTGCGTGCTGACGCAGTTATGACACCCGAAGCAGTATCAAAAGAAGTCTTGAAGCGACTGCAGACACTCGCGCCGTTTGGTATGGGTAATGCAAAACCCTCTATTGCGTTTCATGAGGTGCGTCTTGAGCAGGTGTCCTGGTTTGGAAAAGCAGAGGAACATCTTCGTTTAACGATAGGGCGTGGACACGAGGAGTTTCCGGAGGCTCCTATAGAGGCTATGACGTTCTACGCAAAGCGTCAGCTTGGCGACGCATGTGCGCGACTTGAGAAGGGACAATGCATCTCTCTTCTCGCGCATTTGGAGGAAGATACTTTTTCACGAGGACAACCGATACGATTACGTATCATTGCTATAGGGTAGGGGTTCTGCTAGGGTTATTACTTGTTCTTATTGTGGGAGGAAAGAATGGTTTCACTAGATAAGCTAATCCCTGAGTGGGTTGGCGACATGGATGAGCAGATCAATTTGATGCTGGAAGGGTTTCCAGAGCCCCGTCCTCATGAGTTCAGTCTTGAAAAGGCACCGCGGCTACTCCTTGAGTGCATGGTGCTCGCCCGACTTCTCAACGATGTCGGGCACGCAAAAGGACTGTCGAAGCAGGAGCGGCATTCACGAGCCCTTCTCCTCGCCTTCGTTGTTTCGCTCAAGGCTTTCGTGCTGGATGGTATTTCGAAGCAGTATCCAGATATTCGAAAGGGCATTACCTGTCCGCATCTGCGCAACGATGGTCGACTCTGGAGCCGACCAATAAAACTGCTCTGAGCGGGGCAGCCAGAAGAGCCGGGAATCCCTAGAACAGGGACCCCGGCTTTCGCTTTTGCAATTGGTATACTCAACCGATGCGTTTCACTATCTATGGCGACGGCGGGTCTCGTGGAAATCCCGGTCCGGCTGGCAGCGGGGCAATCATCAGAAACGAGGCCGGTGAGACGGTAGCCACCGTGTCTGAGTTTTTGGGTGTTGCAACGAATAACGTCGCTGAGTATACCGCCGTTCTCCGGGCACTCGAGAAGCTCGCAGCGATGCTTGAGTCAAAAGCATCTGAGGCGGAAGTTCGGGTCTGTATGGACAGTATGCTTGTAGTGAAGCAGATGACTGGAGAGTGGAAGCTGAAGCATCCGGGCCTCAAGCCATTAGCTCAACGAGTTGGCGAACTCGTTCGTCTTTTCAAGTCTGTTTCGTTTGAGCACGTATATCGGGATTTCAATAAGGATGCGGACCGTCTTGCGAATGAGGCGATGGATAGAGAGATGTAGCCTATGCGCGACTCCCTCTTAGTTGCGGGACTGTTGGGATTCGCGAGCGGCATTTTGTGTCGCTCGTTTTTCTTTTTGCCGCTATCATTTTTGCTTTTCATGTTCGTTGTTGTGAGCATTCTTTGTCTCGCGTGGTTCTTAAAGCAGCGAACTCTTTACATCGTCTGCGCTGTGTTCGTTATCGGATCAATACTTGGTGCTGGGCGCGTCATGCTTGCTCCGGCGTCCTTGTCGCCAGAGTTCTTACCGCTTATCGGAAGCGAGATAGAACTTCAAGGGACCGTCATTGCGGAACCGGACATTCGGGAAACTACACAGCGTATAAGACTTGAGGTGACGAAGGACGGGAGTTCTGCCAGGGTTCTCGCTGTCGCACCGCTCTATCCAGAGATTTCCTATGGCGCAGAGGTGATAGTGCGAGGGAAGCTCGAGCATCCTGAACCATTTGAAACGGATACTGGTCGCACGTTCAGGTACGATCAGTTCTTGGCAAAGGATACGATATTCGCGCTCGTTAAGTCCGCATCGCTTGAGACAATCGGACCCGGAGAAGATCTCGAGACCTATGTGATGAGAGTCCTGCTTAACGGAAAGCACGTATTCCAGGAAGGACTTGCGCAAGCAATACCAGAGCCAGGAGCATCACTTGCAAGCGGGCTCATAACGGGCGGGAAACAGGGGCTCGGAACAACGCTTCTCGATGCATTCATTGTTGCTGGACTCGTGCACATTGTTGTTCTGTCAGGCTATAACGTCATGATTGTTGCAGAGGGTGTCCTGCGCACGTTCGCATTCTTGCCGCGCCGATCGAGTGCAATCCTTGCGGGCGTGGTTATCGCACTCTTTGTGCTTGCAGCGGGAGCGGGAGCGGCAAGTATTCGTGCTGGGCTTATGGCAGGACTTGGACTCATTGCACGCGCTACCGGGAGAACGTATGCGGTAGTGCGCGCGCTCTTTGTTGTGGCGGTGATTATGCTTCTTATGAATCCACTTCTGCTTGCGTTCGACCCCGGATTCCAATTGTCCTTTATCGCAACGCTTGGGCTCATTCTGCTTGCACCGATTATAGAGTTACGCTTAACAATAGTTCAAAGCCCGTTCTGGCGAGACCTGATTGCTGCTACTCTCGCTGCACAGATTGCGGTACTCCCGCTCCTTCTGTATCAGACGGGTCTTTTTTCGTTCGTGTCATTACCTGCGAATCTTCTTGTGCTCCCGCTCGTTCCACTTGCAATGCTACTTTCAGCACTTGCCGGTGTTATGGGCGTCATTCTCCCGGGGGCTGCGCCGCTTTTGGGGCTCCCTGCTCACTTCGTTCTCTCGTTCATTATTTATCTAGCGGAATTTGTAAGCAGTCTTTCGCTTGCTTCAGTATCGATTCCACAATTCCCGTTCTTTGTGACGGTGCTTTCATATGTCGGGTTGGGGTACGTTATAGCAAAAATGCCCGCAAACTCAGAGACTTCACGGGCATTTCGGCACTAACTGCTAGGTAGAGAGTCTTCCTTCAACAACGCTCCAGTTTACGTTCTCAAGGAACGCCTCGACATAGGTCTTCTTTTCCGCCGGCTTGTAATCAACCATGTAGGCATGCTCCCAGAGATCAACAGCAAGAAGGATAGGAAGTCCCGCGAGCTGTCCAAGCTCATGATCGTTCACGAATGCGGTGTGAAGTGTTGCTGCTTTCGGGTCGTGATACACCACCACCCAGCCGATGCCGCGGGTACCAGCTACTTCTTTTATGTGTGTAATGAATCCGTCCCAACTTCTATATTTCTCGCTCGCCATTTTCTGTAGCGCTGTACCTGATGGTTGCGCCCCGCCTTCGAACTGTTCGAAGTAGTACTCATGCATGCGCATACCGTCGAACTCAAAGCCAAGGCGACGCCTCAGTTCGTTTATAACGAATGCATTCCCGTCCGCATCTTCTGTACGCAGTTTTTGTATCGTGTCGAGAATAAGATTCGTGTGTTTTACGTAGCCCTCATAGAGTGCGAGGTGTACGGCTATCTGATCAGGCGAGAGACCTTTCAGTTCAGGAAGTGCAAACGTGCGGGCGGTGTAGGACATAGGATTGCGGGTTAGATGTGCGAGCAGTATATCGCGTACGTGCCATTATGAGGATATGAAGACCAGGATCCCGAATCCCGCGCTTATCCTCACGCTTCTTGTGCTCGTACTCTCTAACATTGCTGTATTTGGGTATCTCACAAGACCAGTGTCGCATGAGCTCACGGTCTCATTCCTCGATGTGGGACAGGGAGATGCGATTCTCATTGAAGGACCAACTGGCATCGAGATGCTTATTGACGGCGGAAAGGATCGTTCGGTATTGCGGGAGCTTCCGCGCCTCATGGGTCCGCTTGATAGAAGCATCGACATTGTTGTGGCAACGCATCCTGATGCCGATCATATTGGCGGATTGCCGGGAGTATTTGATCGCTACAGAGTCACGCGATTCTTTGAGCCTGGTAGGGAAGGGGACACCAGTCTGTATGAAAGCCTCGAAGTCTCAGTTGATAGAGAGCTGGGAATTCAGAAAGGAGTGCTGCGTAACGGTATGCGCATACATCTTGGTGGAGGTGCGTATGCAGATATCCTGCATCCTGAAGATAACGTCGCTCAATTACGCGAGACCAATGACGCATCAATTGTGATGCGGGTGGTGTATGGAGATACTGAATTTATGCTCACCGGAGATGCGTCTGCGTGGGTGGAGGACCGGATTGTTGCTAGGTATGGAGGCGTGATCGCCAGTGATGTGCTCAAGGCCGGGCATCACGGTTCGAAGACCTCAACCAGCCCGACGTTTCTTGCGGCGGTCGATCCATCGATTGTGGTGGTGTCAGCCGGAAGAGATAACTCGTATGGGCATCCGCACGAAGACGTGGTTGCGCGTATACGTGAGTCAGGTGCAATGCTAGTTTCGACTATAGAATTCGGGACAATTACGTTTGTGAGCGACGGGAAGGCTGTCGTGCAGAAATAGCCATAGGTTGACCAGTTAGATGAAGAGGCGTTTACTTGCTGTGGGGCGTGCCAACCAGTAACCAGAAGAGGAGTGGGCGGTGCCCCAGTGTAGCAGTACCTTAGGTAAGGAGGAGTTGAGTTCTACTATCGAACTAAAAAACCAATACCAATTCTTTGGCCGTTCGATACTCACCCTCTACGAGTCTACCGACAGTGAAGCGCTTGCACGCTTTGCTGAACATTTCGGAATTGCTCAAATTACACTCGAGTCGTTCCGGAGCATAGATGGCGAACGTATTATGTGCGAAGACCGTCAGGTCTTCCCGCCACCAAACGCGAACGCCTGAACAAAGGAGCCCCGCCCCCTAAAAAGGGCGGGTTCTACTTTATATAAAAGAAAAAAGCCGGTATTTCCGGCTCGTTCCTACTTAATCTTGATGATGCCTGCTTTCTTCAGAGTGGCGAAGGCGCCGTTCTTCTTGATGTGGCGCATGCCCTTGACGCTGATGTCGACGAGGAGCATTTTGCCGAGTTCCGCTACGAAGATGCGGCGCTTATGGAGGTTTGCCTGGCGGCGTACCTTTCCAGTTGGGTTGAACTGGGTTGCACGGGTACGGTTAGAGTACCGCCCACCAATCTGGGTTGTCTTTCCGGTTACTGCGCATTCGCGTGCCATAGTCCCCGCATGCTAGCATACGGGCACGTAGTTAGGCAACGCCTGCATGGAAACCATTATTTTTACCGTTATTGTCCTTGTTATTTCCGTGGTTATTCACGAGGTGGCTCATGGATGGGCGGCGAACGCGCTTGGCGACCCTACAGCCAAATTGCAGGGTCGTTTGTCCTTGAATCCTCTTCGACACATTGATCCGTTGGGTTCTGTCCTGGTTCCTGCGATCCTTGTGCTCACAAATTCCAGCTTTCTCTTTGGTTGGGCGAAGCCGGTACCATATAACCCATACAACCTAAAGAATCAGCGATGGGGCGAGGCGATTGTGGGGGTTGCTGGCGTTGCGGTGAATCTCTTCATCGCCGTGCTCTTTGCACTTATTGCGCGGTTCGCGTTTGGTGCGGGCATGGTTGAGTTTGGAACGCTCGCGTCATTGGTGACGCTCGTGAATCTTTTTCTGGGTATTTTCAATCTTCTTCCGATCCCGCCGCTCGATGGCTTTACGGTTCTTCGCGGCATCCTGCCGTTTAAGGCGTCGATGAAGATGCGTGAGATAGAGGATCGTATACAGGCTGGTGGTATTCTTTCGCTCGTCTTGATTCTCTTGTTCTTCGCGTACTTCCTGGCAGCGCCATTCGGTATGTTGATCCGTTCAGTGTTTAGATTCTTGGTTGGTATTTAGTTTTATGCAGAAGCCTGAGCTCACCAAAGAAGCCATTCAGGCAATCGTTGATTTGGGAGAACTTTCGCTCGCGTTTGGGAGAGTGAACCGGATCACGTGCCACCCGGATGGAGTGACTCCTGAGTCTGACACGGACCACACCGTTATGCTTGGGCTCGTTGCGTGTGCGTTTGCGGAGCGCTTCGCACCCACACTCGATCGTGGACGGATAGCCGAGTTCGCACTCGTCCATGATTTCGTGGAAGTGTACGCGGGAGATACGCCCACGGCGCGCATTCTTTCTGACGCAGATCACACGAGCAAGGAAGAGCGTGAAGCAGAAGCACTCTTGCGCCTCCGTACAGAGTTCGATGCAGAGTTGCCCTGGCTTGGCGAGACAATCGACGCGTATGAGCGGCGAGATACGCCCGAAGCTAGATTCGTTAAAGTTGTGGACAAGGCGCTTCCGAAGATAACGAATGCACTCAATAAAGGAGCGACGTTCTTGAAGCAAGGGCACGATGTTGCGAGTGCAAATGAGTTCCTCAAGCACCAGCACGAGAAGGTCGCAAACGGATACGGGAGCGATCAGCCAGAGGCCATAGCTCTTCTTGAAGTACTGGGCGAGGAGATGATGCGGGAGATATTTACATAGGGGATTCTCTTGTATTCGAACGTTTGTTCGAATACACTGCAGGGATGAATAACGGTAGGGAATCACTCCTTCAGAGACGTGAGAAACTCCTCTCCTTTTATAGGAAGAACCGGCGCATGCCGAGCATTACCGAGATGCTTACGCTTTTTAAGCTTTCAAGTCGCAGCTCTGCGTTCTATGTCTCGAGTCGGTTGATTGAAGAGGGATATGTAACAAAGGATAAGACCGGAAAGCTCATACCCGCAGCAGGCCTCTTCTCGATTCCTTTGCTCGGGCATGTGCGCGCAGGGTTCGCCGCGCCTGCGGAGGAAGAGCTAGCTGACACTGTTTCGATTGGGGAGTATTTGGTCGGGAACCCGAACGCGAGCTATCTGTTAACGGTAGAAGGAGACTCTATGGAGGATGCTGGGATCCAGAGTGGAGACATGGTTATCTTCGAGCGCACCCAGGACTACAGGCCAGGCGACATCGTTGTTGCGCTCACGGAGGATGGCTACACGTTGAAGTATCTTCGGAAGAAAGGGAAAGCGTTTTATCTTGAAGCAGCGAACGATCGGTATCCCGATATCTATCCCAAGGAAGGAGAGATTGTGGGGAAGGTTTCGTCCACGTTCCGTACCTATAAATAATATGGACCAGTCGGGCTCGTATCCTCGGGCGATTGTGCATTTCGATGGTGATTCGTTCTTCGCGTCGGTTGAGCAGGCGAAGGATTATAGACTTCGTGGGAAGCCGGTCGTCACGGGAGGAGAGCGTGGGGCGGTTACGTCGCTTTCAAAGGAAGCGAAGATGCTCGGTGCGCATCGCGGTATGCCCATGCAAGAGATACGGAGAGTGTGTCCGAGTGTCATCGTGCTCGTCGGAGACTATACCGCGTACTCAATCTATGCGAAGCGGATGTATGCAATCGCGAAGACCTTCACGACGAAGGTTGAGGAGTACAGTATCGACGAATGTTTCGCAGACATCACAGGATTGAACGAGAGTCGCGGACAATCCTACGAAGAGATCGCGGAAGCGATAAAAGCGAAGCTCGAGCTAAGTCTCGGGATTACGTTTGGTGTGGGACTCGCGCCGTCAAAGACGCTTGCTAAGGTCGCATCGAAAAGGAACAAGCCCGCCGGCTTTACGGCGCTTCCGAAAAAAGACATCGAACGAGTGCTCGCCGACACTGAGATTTACGATATCTGGGGACTTGGCGGTGCGCTCTCCACGCGCTTGCGAGGGCTCGGCGTTATAACCGCACTCGACTATATACAGAAGTCAGATGCTTGGCTCAAGGAACACGGGTTTGCAAAACCCGTACGCGATACGTGGCTCGAGCTTCAGGGGTATCCTGCAATTACTCTTTCTACAGGTGCGCATGCGAAACCACAGTCGGTTATGGTGACACGCACCTTTACGCCGCCTTCTACAGATAAGGATTTTATTTTCTCGCAGCTTTCGAAGAATGTTGAAGGCGCATGTGCGAAGGTACGGCGTGCGGGCATGAAAGCAAGTGCCCTTAGTTTTTATCTGAAGACGCAGGAGTTTACGTATCACGGCGTACAGCTCGATTTACCTGCAGCGTATGACGCGCCGCCGGAAATGCTAAGGGCTATTCGTAAACGCTTCGATGAAGTGTACGCAGAAGGAATTTTGTATCGTGCGTCCGGGGTGACACTTCGGTGTCTTCGAGTGGAGGATGCAGTTACTCCTGATCTCTTTGGTGCGTACGCACAGAGTCAGGAGAAGGAGGGAGTGTTTCGTGCACAGGACTTGGTTAATCAAAGGTATGGACGTAATACCATATATCTTGGTTCGAGTATGGAAGCCCTTGCAGGTTCTGGTGCAAAATATCGAACGAAGGTTGTACGTGGATTTGTTCCTGCAAGCAAAGACGGAAAGAAATCGCTCGATATTCCGCACCTGGGAGTAGTGCACTAAACGTGTTGCAATTTATATATTCTGTTGTATTATACAACTATCATGCACCAGCCTGATCTAGGGAAGAATCTCATTCCGTTTGCGGGACTTTTCGTGCTCGTTGGAGGTGTTGTTACACTTGCTGTTATATCGGCGCCGCTTCTTGAGTCTCCACACAATCCGGCTGCGGTGAGTGCAGCAGACGTTGCGATACTTACGAACAAAGAACGCAGTGAGAAGGATATTCCTGTGCTTCAGCGCAACAGTCTTCTCGACGAGGCCGCTCAAATGAAAGCACAGGATATGGCCGCAAATGGCTACTATGCGCACGTGTCGCCTGACGGCATTACGCCCATGCACTGGGTAGGGAAGGCAGGGTACAAATATCTCATCATCGGCGAGAACCTCGTCGTGAATCGTACGGATGCCGAACAGGTTGTTGATGCGTTCATGGGATCTCCCGGACACCGAGCGAATATTCTTCGCACTGATTTCACCGAAGTGGGTATTGGTGTTGCTAACGGAACCTACAAGGGAAAGAACGCTACCTTTACGGTACAGATTTTTGCGGCGCCCTACCCGCAGCAGGCAACACCGACGAAGGACGTGCCGAAGGTTGCAGTGAAACCAGTATCAACGGTAGCAAAGGCTCCGGTGGTGTCGACTCCGGTCACGACGACCCCGGTTCCACAGAAGTCTACTTCGCTGGCGACAACCACACTCGCGGCAACTTCCACTCGTCCATCAGACGCGCTTGAGAAGGAAGTATCGCGATTGATATCACCAATAGTTTCCTCGATACAAAATGCATCGACCTCTACGTCGACAGTTGCGACTACTACCTCGTTTGAACCACCCGCATTCTTTCTAGATACATCTGTACCAATCGAACTTGCTGGTGTTTCCCGGTTAGAAGCACAGACACTGCCAGTTCCGCTTGGCATGAGCTGGACGATGGAGCTTCGTCTGCTTATCGACTCTGTCTTTGTGAAGGCAATGAGATTCTTTAACTAAACTTTCTAAAGCTTCACCCCTCGGACTTTCTTGGACATATACGTTTGCCAAGCTATTAGGAAGAGACTTAGTCCGCTGAAGAGAATGCCCATTATCTGAGCGGCATCTTCTCCGCCAAAACGTATTATTTCGAACCATGAGCTCGATGGCTCCGAAGCCCAGGCAATCACGAAGAACGAAAGAAGTATCCAGACAAAAGCAAACCGTGCCCATGTTTTGAAAACCCTTTCCTTAACTATAGGAAGAAGGATTACTGCAGGGACAGAGAATAGGGAGAATATCCACAAAGGTTTGAAGATGGTGAACGCGTAGTCGTAGAAATAAGACCAGAAAGGACAAGAGCTGTATACACCACACCAGCTACTGAAGTATCCGAGAGGAATAGCAAGACAGATAATAACGAGAGGGAGAAATTGTTTAAGTCGCATAGTTATTTCTTAGGTAGAAGACTTGCAAGCATTTTCATAAGATTCTCCCATAAATTGTACAGCATTGTACCGAGCCAATTCATAAAATCATTTCCAATGGCATCGTATGCAGATGCTGTCTGGGTACGAGGAGCATCCTTGGCGATGCTTTCCGATAAGGGGGATTCGGGCACCGCACCAACTTGGTTGTCGCCCTGGTCATTCACATGTGAGATTAGAGACGAAATATTTGTAAAGACTTCTGACATCAACCCAGTAGTAGTTTCCTGAATCGCACTCGCTACTTCCATATTTCTTGCCCGAGAAGATCTAGCAGATGTCCTGCCGTCTTCTTCAGTTAGAGCTGTAACCGCTGGCTCGTATATAACCGTGTTGTTCTGGGTAGGCGTGAGTTCGAAGTCAACAATCCCATCTCCATTGGTATCAACCTGTAGAGCACCTGTCTGAGTAAGGTCACCAGAAACGGAAATAGTAGCCACCGTTCTTTCTGTTGTAGGAACATCGGCGAATGTGAATGAACTTGTTACCACGTTATTCGATACGGTTTGTACATCAAGAGAAAAGACCCCTGAATCTTTTCCGTGCATTACCACACTATATTCACCTGCTGGTGCAATGATGTATTTCACGTCACCAAATTCTCCGTACTCAACATTGGGAATCTCTTCGTTGAAGCCGCCCTGCCCGTCTTCACCAACGTGGTTGCTCTCCTCGTCATATATCTCGAGAGTGAGAGGGGAGTGTAAGAAAAACACAAGTTTCTCTCCGTTCGCTGAACTCGGCTGATTCTTAGAAATGAAATTTGGAAGATTCTGAGGTGAACGAAGCAATGTGTCTCTTATAAATATTCTCACTGATTCCAGCTCGAACAGATCGCTGTGATTTCTTGCACGTACCTCACCCAAATTCGATTCACGCAGGTTAATCCAATAACTCTCTACATTCTCAGAACTCATCAAAAGTGCACTAGGTACCGGAACAACTTTGTCGCCATCCTCAACGAAGATCGGTCGATACATCTCCCTATATCCTCCGAATAACTTCTTCTGTTCGTAGAACTCTACGCCAGCCACTGTATTCATTCCCCAGCCTGCAATCTGATGCACGACAACGCCTAGTGGCGGTACCCAGGAATCAATATCGCTATGAGCACTGCGAGCATAGTTTAGGAAACTCGCATGAAGCACGTTCGCGTTCGCTGTATCGTTTACAGCTGGTTTCGATCGTCCGCCATCAAGTGCTTCGAGAAAAGCATAAAGCTCCTCGGAAGAATCTACAGATGCCCCGTAACGGTCCCGCTCCTCTGCGTATGCCGTGAGGGCAGTGAACTTTGCTACCGGATGGTCGACATCGTTCACTTGATCGAAATATGCTTGAGACGGAAGGAGGTGATACGCCATTGGCGAGTGTTCAGCGAGTGCGCGCGCAACATCTCTTGATCCTATGAACGAGCAAAACCGTCCGAAGAGTATATTCTCAGCACAGCGGTCAGCAGGTAGTGCCTCGCCGTACCCATAGAGGAGTCCAGCCATAGCCTGAGGAGCTCCACTCTGTGGAACACCGACGAGTATGATTTGATCAACTAAGTCAGCTTCGCCATTCGCTTCGAGACGCTGCATAAGTTTCTTCGTGACGAGTCCACCATTACTGTGTGCAATTATCGAGACCTTGCCGGTAGGGGAGGTGGCAGCGAGCTCCTTGAGGGTTTGCTCGATATACGGTGTATCCGTCTCTTCCTGGAAATAGACTCGTTCGTTGCGCACTACTCCTCGTGAGACGATATCGTCGAGCGAGAGTCGCCAGTCATACGCAACGGCTCTCCAATCAACGAACATACCGTCTGCTTCGAGTGCGTTCATTTGATTTACGAATGAGGCATAGAAATTGTTGCCAAACACTTGAGAGACAATATCTCCTTCCTTCACGTGTATGTCGTTTCTTGCACTCTTACCGTGTGCGTCGAGGTAGAGAGCCCCTAAGTCATGATTCCCGAAAGGTTCCCAAAGTTTGTTTCCAAACCCGTCATACAAACGACTCCCTTTAATACCTGGCAGAAAGAGTACGTTCGAAACACCAGAAACAGGCCCTTCGACAGTTAGTCGAAATCCAGCGAAGTTTGTCGGTTGAATATCTGCGACGTCGTTTAAGGATGCGATGGGGGTGTTGAAATAAATCCTACTCTCGGCTACGGGATACTCAGTAACGTAGACCGGATCAGCGCACTCTTCTGCAGGAACCTCGTACCGGACGCAGTATGCTGTCCGGTCTCGTATCTCTTGTGAGGAAAAGTAGACAAGGAAGTAGTCGCCTGGCTCAAGCGGAGCGAATGTAACGGTACCTGACGTCTCTGGACCTGTTTGCTTCGATTCCACGAGCGTGGCCTCGGGCGTAAAAGGTTCCCCGCTCCATATCTCGAGATACGTCGTGTTGTCCTCGAGCATGTGCTGGAAATACTGTGCTCTCGTCTCCGGGGTGTGGTCAGGATGGGTAAACATTCGGTCTCCATACCCAACCTGGTAGGAAATCGTAAGAGGGGTAGCGCTGGGAATGCTTGATGTTGCCAAAGGCTGTCCTGCAGAGGTTACTTCAAACGCAAGGTACTGGAGGCTCTCAAAGGTATCAGCTGGACGAGGCTCAAATATAAAATCCGCCCGGACGCCTGAGGCGAGCACTAAAAGTAGGATTACAACGAGCCCCGTCCTAACCAGGACAGATCCAGGCTTCATGAAGGAATGGTAGCATCTATAAAGGAGGGGAAATCGGAGATACCTTTATAGGTAGGGAAGATAGAAACGTTTGCATTTCCCTGCAGCCTCTTATATAGTGCTTTTGACTCCCCCGGGGAGTTTTTACTTCACACATGTCGACCATCAATCAGCTCACAAAGAAGGCCCGCAAGACCACCAGTCGCAAGACAAAGGTTGTGGCTCTTGGACGTGGTTTCAACACCCTCAAGAACCGCCCGACCTTCTACCCGGCGCCGTTCAAGCGTGGTGTGTGTGTGAAAGTAACAACAAAGACTCCCCGCAAGCCGAACTCGGCTATTCGTAAGATCGCTCGTGTGAAGCTCACTAACCAGATGGAGGTTACGGCCTACATCCCAGGAGAGGGACACAACCTCCAGGAGCACTCGGTGGTTATGCTCCGTGGTGGGCGCGTGAAAGACATCGGTGTGCAGTACACCATCGTTCGCGGACGCCTCGACACCGCAGGCCTTGATAAGCGCCGCCGTGGTCGCTCGAAGTATGGTGCTAAGAAGCCAAAGGCATAGTTTTCATTCTCAATCATGCGACACCCTGTAAAGAACAAGTATCCTCGCCGCCCGGACCTCGTGTACGGTTCTGAGGCGATCTCTCGCTTCATCAACACCGTTATGTGGGACGGAAAGAAGGATACTGCCCGCAAGCTCGTCTATGGAGCCCTCGATATCATCAAGGCCCAGGACATGGACCCGCTCGAGACTTTCGAGACAGCGATCCGCAACGTTGCTCCTCTTATGGAGGTACGAAGCCGCCGCGTCGGAGGTGCTAACTACCAGGTTCCTCGCGAGGTACCCCAGCAGCGCCGCGTCGCACTCGCGTACCGCTGGCTTATCAATGCTGCTCGCGCACAGAAGGGCAAGCCAATGGCACAGCGTCTCGCTTCCGAGATCCTCATGGCCGCAAAGAACGAAGGTTCTGCAATCAAGAAGAAGGACGACATGCACCGCATGGCAGACTCCAACAAGGCCTTCGCGCACTTTGCTTGGTAATCCCAGGTTTTGTAGAGAGAAAAGCCCGCATCTGCGGGCTTTTCTTGTATTTCATGACAGTTCCTGTACCGTTCTCTATGGAACACAAACTCATGAAAGGAGGTTATTGTGTCTGTATTGATCATCGACAGCGATTTCGCCTCCTTGCGTGAGGCTACACAAAACCCACCGATACCCATCCCACCGAAGGTGTATCGGATGCTCGCGCTCCTTACGGTGTACTACTACTCATTCGACGGGCAGGTGCATCAGGGTCAACTCGTTGTGCACCGGAGTCTCAAGGCTGAGATAAAGGAAATCTTCGCAAAGCTCCATAGGATGCGCTTCCCGATTGAAAAGGTCGTCCCGATCTCGAAGTATGGTTGGGATGATGAGGTGTCGATGGCAGACAACAATACGTCCGCTTTCAACTTCCGTCCCATCGAAAGGAAGAAAGACCTCGTTTGGTCCGAGCATGCCTTCGGGTGGGCGCTTGATCTGAATCCCCGAATTAATCCCTTTGTGGATGAGAAAGGGACCATTTTGCCATCCGGGGCGACGTACGATTTCTCAGTGCCAGGCACCATCATTCCTGATGGTCCCGTTGTGCGGCTCTTTGTTGACCGGGGCTGGGTGTGGGGAGGTCAGTGGATCACTATTAAGGACTACCAGCATTTTCAGAAGGTGCTGTCGTAAGAGGCAGGGGCGCGGACTGAAAGGTTCGCGCCCTTTTCTTGCCTTTTGGTGTCCGGAAACGTATCTTGTAGATAACGCCCAGGCGGCTTTTTACTTTATATCCCTTACAAAATGAATCGCGATTATCCTCTCGAGAAAGTGCGCAACTTCGGTATCATCGCCCACGTTGATGCCGGCAAGACAACGACCTCTGAACGCGTGCTCTTCTATACCGGTTCCCAACACAAGATCGGTGAGGTGCACGAGGGTGAGACTACCACCGACTGGATGGAGCAGGAGCGCGAGCGCGGTATCACCATTACCGCTGCTGCCATTACCTGTTTCTGGACTCGCTCAAGCGAGCCTGACAAGAAGGACGTAGCAAAGAAATACCGCTTCAATGTTATCGACACACCAGGACACATCGACTTCACTGCTGAGGTGAAGCGCTCAATGCGTGTGCTCGATGGTGCGGTTGTTGTATTCGACGGTGTTGCTGGTGTTGAGCCACAGTCCGAGACCAACTGGCGCTATGCTGACGAGGCGGGTGTGCCACGCGTGTGTTTCATCAACAAGCTCGACCGTACGGGTGCTAACTTCGAGACTTCGTACCAGTCCATCCTCGACCGTCTTTCAAAGAAGGCCGTTCGTGCGCACCTTCCTATGGGTGCAGAGGGTGACTTCGAGGGAGTCGTAGACCTTCTTTCGATGAAGGCATTCACGTTCTCAGGGGCTATGGGCGAGAACGTAATCGAAGGCGAGGTTCCTGAGAAGTACCTTGAGGACGCTAAGAAGTACCGTGCCGAGTTCATCGAGCGCATCGTTGAGCACGACGAGGCTGCTATGAACGCATTCTTCGAGGGCAATGAGCCCTCTCTTGAGGAACTCAAGGCAATTCTTCGCAAAGCCGTTATTGCAAACGAGATCTTCCCGGTATACGCAGGTTCCGCACTTAAGAACAAGGGTGTGCAGCTCGTACTCGACGCTGTTGTCGACTACCTACCGAGCCCACTCGATCTTCCGCCAGTTAAGGGAACACACCCAAAGACCGGTGACGAAATCACTCGAAAGCCGGACGACTCCGAGCCATTCACCGCGCTTGCGTTCAAGCTTCAGACTGACCCATTCGTGGGAGCACTTACGTTCTTCCGTGTCTACGCGGGTACCGTATCTGCAGGTTCGTATATCTACAACGCGAACACTGGTACCAAGGAGCGTGTTGGCCGCATCGTCCGCCTTCAGGCAGACAAGCGCGAGGAAGTGGAGAAGGTATTCACGGGAGAGATCGCATCTTTCGTGGGTCTTAAGGACACAAAGACCTCGCACACACTCTGCGACGAGGCGAATCCAATCCTTCTTGAAGAGATTAAGTTCCCTGAGCCAGTGGTGTCGCTCCGCATCGAGCCGAAGACCAAGGCAGACCAGGAGAAGATGGGTATGGCACTCCGCAAGCTCTCTGACGAGGACCCAACCTTCAAGATCAACACAGACGAAGAGACTGGTGAGACCATCATGGCGGGTATGGGTGAACTTCATCTCGAGATTCTCGTTGACCGCATGAAGCGCGAGTTCAATGTTGAGGCGAACGTGGGCAAGCCACAGGTGGCGTACCGCGAGACCATCATGGGAACCGCTGACGTTGATAACAAGTACATCAAGCAGACGGGTGGTAAGGGTCAGTACGGTCACGTGAAGATCAAGGTCAAGCACCTTGAGCCGCTTGATCCAGAAGCGAAGGTTCTAAAGAACGTAACCCGCGAGGATCACTTCGAGTTCATCAATAACATCAAGGGAGGTGTTATTCCGTCCGAGTACTTCAACCCAATTGAGAAGGGTATCAGGGAGGCTATGAACCGCGGTGTACTCGCTGGCTTCCAGATGGTGGATGTGTCCGTTGATCTCTATGACGGATCGTTCCATGACGTGGACTCCTCCGAAATCGCCTTCAAGATCGCCGCATCCCAGGCATTCCAGGAGGCAGCGCAGAAGGCGAAGCCGGTTATTCTCGAGCCGATCATGAATGTTGAGGTAGTTATTCCTGAGCAGTTCATGGGTGATATCACCGGAAACCTTTCAGGAAAGCGCGGCGCTATCGAGAGCATGGAGGATCGTGGCATGAACAAGGCGGTCCACGCCAAGGTGCCGCTTTCTGAGATGTTCGGCTACACCACGACCCTTCGCTCCATGACTGAAGGTCGCGGATCCATGACGATGGAGTTCGATCACTACGAGGTGGTGCCAAGCAACGTTGCGGCGGATATTATCGCGAGTAGAAAGTAGGTTTTAGGGCAGTAATGAAAAAATACCCCTCGTAGCGAGGGGTATTTTTTGTAGCGCTTGACCCGAGGCCCAGCCTCCGGTACTTTAGGTAGTAACGCGAAATACGGCGCTCTTTTCAATGTTCCTCTCCTTACGGAGGCCGGGATGGCTGAAAGGCGTTGCGCGGGTTAGTCCGACCTTCGCCTTGGTCGCCTGTCTTCAAACAGGCAGGCGCGGCGGCAAAAATTTATTTTTAGCTACCAATAACCTACCAATCGTATGGCAGCAGAAGCATTCGACCG
>CAMTWI010000002.1:0-75341 GCA_947085505.1 uncultured bacterium | reverse complement strand
GACGCAATACGGTAACGTGGAGCAAATCCCAAAAACCACCCCCAGTACGGATCGAGGTCTGCAATCGACCTCGTGAAGCCGGAATCACTAGTAATCGTGGGTCAGCACACCACGGTGAATACGTTCTCGAGTCTTGTACTCATTCAAAAAAGTGCTTGGCAGTTATGTAATCCAGTCCGTTAAAATCGGACCCAGGTCTCTGAACGTGACCTGCGTAGCAAACGGACAGTCGGAGAACCGCGAGGTTCACGGCAGAGGGTCCTAGTAGCAAAAAGCAGCCCTCCTGTAGTGATACAGATAATGAAGTGTGCGCGACCCATCCTGGTGAGTGATGGGGAAGCGCACCAAGAAAGCTTCGAGAGGATGCAAGGAACGGAATGCATGATGACCCAAGGAGATCTCATGAGGGTAGAGGTTATACACACCTCATGAGAAGTCAGCTGCGTCGTAGTACCATGCGTCATTATAATTGATGCATGGGAAGGACAAAACCGGGAGTTAGTAACGAATACGTTGTAGGACTTACGGACGGAGAAGGATGTTTCTATGTACACATACGAACATCCTCTGCGTACCGGGCAGGTGCGGCCGTGCAAATGCATTTTCATTTGAAAATGCAGGAACGCGATCGAGACCTGCTCGAAATGGTGCGCGATACGATAGGGTGCGGCGCTGTCTACTTCCAAAAGGAGCAGCGCGCCAATCACTGCCAGTGTTACCGCTATACCGTAAGTGCTCTGCGCGATATTATGAGCACGGTCATACCGTTTTTCACTAAATATCCGTTGCAAAGTGCTTCAAAACGCGCGAACTTCGACCTCTTCTGTCAAATTGCCGAGCTTGTAAAAGAGCAGAAGCATTTAACAAAAGAAGGAATCGAAGAAATACGCACGCTTAAAGAGCGCATGAACATAAAAACTCCTGGGCTCGCGTAGTACGAGAAATTCGTACGCTACGTGGGAACGCGAAATTGACCTCAATTATCGCAATCCGCCCGTCAAGTCAGGGAAGTTGGGGGTACCCGAAATCTTGGTTAATCCAGGACTACGGTAAATTCAATGACAAGGACTAAGTCGTAACAAGGCACGGCTAGCGGAAGCTGGTCGTGGAACATATCCAATCGGAATGAGAAGTCAGAAATGACTCTCTCCGGTCGATTATCACTCTTCGGAGAGATAGGGAGATGGCGCTGCGTCCCTAAACGCGCGCACGGACGCCGGAAAAACGCACCGGTAGTTTGGTAGGAGCGCTCAATTGACGCTCGTACTGGACTGAATAGGCGGAACACAAGAGTACGTCATGTTCAACATTTCATTCTAGCTATTTGAAAAACCCCGTGCGGAACGATTCTCCTTGGAGTATCGTTCCGCACGGGGTTTTTCTGTAGCGGGCTAAAGCTGGAAGGAAACCAGGGATTCTGGTAGTATCCTTTAGTTCAGGGAGTCGAAACAAATAGGCAAGTGTAGCTCAGTTGGTAGAGCACTCGACTGATACTCGAGCGGTCGTAGGTTCGAATCCTACCACTTGCACCAAGAGAAAAAGCCGGTCCTTGAGGATCGGTTTTTTCTATACCCACCCACGTATAAGTGATGCGCGTCTGTCCCGGTATACTGCATCTATATGCGACACATGCTCATCGTGCTTGGAATCTGTCTTGCTGCCATCGTGGTTGGCGCAGCTCTCTATTTCTACGGACCGTCTGAACTGCGCGAGACGCAGGTACTCAGCGGAACGGAAGCCTCAGCACTCAATGCAGACCCGGCTGTATCTGTTTCGTTCACTGTGCTCGCAGAAGGCACGAATGCTTCGGGTGTATCCAAGCGCAAGAACTATGCGGTGTATACCGAAGAAGATTTCACACGCCTCTGGACTATGGCCTACGGAATGGACACGAGCGCAATGCCGTCAATTGATTTCAACACCCAGTACGTCATAGGTGTATTCGCTGGGGAGAAACCAACGGGAGGGCACACCATTGAGGTGGCAAGTATCACGGACGCGAGCTCTGTCCGAACGGTTTCTATGGCCCTCACACGCCCTGGAGAAGGCTGTATGACTTCCCAGGCCCTCACAAGCCCCTTCCAGTTGATTGCGGTTCCAGTGTCGGATAGGGAACTCGCACGCTCGGAGACAGAGGTAGTGGCAGCCTGCCAGTAGCCGTATCCCGAGAATGCGTTAGGATTCCAGAGTGGAACTCAACAACTATTTCAAAGGGAAGAAGATAACCGTTATGGGACTTGGCCTCTTAGGTCGAGGTGTTGGCGATGCACGCTACCTGGCTGCTCAAGGCGCTGAACTTATCGTTACGGACCTCAAGTCCGCTGAGGATCTCGCAACGTCTGTTGAAGCACTCTCAGGCTTTCCAAACATAACCTTCGTTCTTGGCGAGCACCGGCTCGAAGATTTTCGGAACCGGGACTTCATACTCAAGGCAGCAGGGGTTCCTCTTGATTCAATCTATATAGACGAAGCAAGGAAGGCCGGCGTACCGATTAAGATGAGTGCTTCCTGGTTCAAGGAGCTTTCCGGTATCCCACTCATTGGCATCACGGGCACACGCGGCAAGTCTACCGTTACCCACATGCTCCACGATATTTTGAAGCTTGCCGGCGGAAAGATTCTCCTTGGGGGGAATGTGCGCGGCGTCTCCACACTCGCGCTTCTTGAAGAAGCGACACCGGAGCACACCGCACTCTTTGAACTCGACTCCTGGCAGCTTCAAGGATTTGGCGAAGACCGTATGAGCCCGGAGCTTGCTCTCTTCACAACGTTCTATCCAGACCATCTTTCGTATTACAAGGACGACATTGACGCGTACCTCGCAGACAAGGCAAACATCTTCCTGTACCAGAAGCCGGAGGACACCTTAATTCTTGGCGAGCAGATGGCACTTACGGTTATTGATAAGTATGAGAGCCAGATTGCATCGAAGGTCGTGGTTGCTGGAGAGAAGGTCCTTCCTGAAGGACTCGAGCTCTTGGTGCCAGGCGAGCATAATCGCTATGATGCCGCTCTCGCGCTTGCAGCCGCTCGAGCGCTTGGGGTAGACGACGCCATAAGCGTAAAGGCGCTCGAAGCATTCCTCGGGATTCCTGGAAGATTAGAACTCGTTGCGCTCAAGGACGGGGTTTCGTTCTATAACGACTCAAACTCAACGACACCTGAAGCAACGATTGTAGCCCTGCATGCACTCGCTCAAGAGGGAGGTGCACGCATCAATCTCATCATGGGCGGGCACGACAAAGGACTTGAAATGAAGAATCTTCTCGAGCTTATCGGCGAGAGCACGAAGCATGTGTCGTTGCTTGCGGGTACTGGTACTGACCGCGTGAAGGAGTTTCTTCCGGACGCGCCTATCTTTGATTCTCTCGAAGAGGCTGTTACCGATGCCAGGAATCATGCAGAGCCTGGAGATACCATACTCCTTTCTCCGGCCTTCGCGTCCTTCGGTATGTTTACGAACGAGTACGACCGGGGCGACCAGTTTACTGCTATCGTTAAGGGTCTATGACTCGCATTACCGGTATACAAAAAATCCATCTCGTCGGTGTTGGCGGGATTGGGATTAGCGCGCTCGCGCAGCTCCTGCATCACGATGGATATACAATTTCCGGTACGAACGATAGCGAAAGCCCGGAAACACTGGATCGCATCCGTGCGCTCGGTGTCCTCATACACATAGGCGCTGATATAGAGAATATCGATCCGGATACGGACCTTGTCGTGTATAGCGCGGCATGGGAGACACGTGCACCGGAGTTCATGGAAGCAATCGCTGCACGCGGCATACCAATGAAGTCATACTTCCAGATGCTTGGCGATGTTTCGCTCGGGAAGACCACTATCGCGGTTGCTGGTACCCATGGCAAGACAACGACAACTGCAATGCTCGCACGTGTTCTTCGCGATGCCGAGGCGTCGCCAACGGCGATTGTTGGCTCGGTTGTTCGCGAGTTTGATTCGAACTATTTGGCGGGCACGTCAGATTTGTTTGTTGTTGAGTCGTGTGAGTACCGTCGGCATTTTCTGAACCTTACACCGACCGTACTCGTCGTGACGAACATAGAGTTCGATCACTCTGACTACTTCAAGGATCTGGCCGACGTGCAGGCTGCGTTCCGTTCCTTTATGGAAAAGGTCCCGGAAGAGGGAGCTATTGTTACTAATCCGAACGATCCTAATATTGCGCCGCTCCTTAGGGGACTTGCTGCTCCGATTATTGATTACACTCGTGAAGAAGTTCCGGTACTCCGTATGCCGGGAGAGTTTAATCGTATGAACGCACGTGCCGCTGCCGCTGCCGCGAGAGCAGCATTTCTGCACATCTCTGAGGACGTGATACAGGAATCCCTTGCTGCGTTCGAAGGCACGTGGCGACGATTTGAATATAAAGGGAAGACCAAGACTGGTGCTGATGTGTATGACGACTACGCGCATCACCCAACTGCGATACAAAAGACTATTGCAGCAGCTCGGGAGAAAGGATACGAAAAACTTCTCGTTGCATTCCATCCTCATACTTACAGCCGAACACGCGACCTGTTCGAAGAGTTCACTACTGCGTTTCAAGGTGCTGACAAAGTTCTCATTGCGCCAATCTTTGCAGCGCGTGAACCTGATGATGGGGTTACATCAAGCGAGAAACTTGCTGAACATATCAGAAAGACTGGGGTGCATGCCGAGGCGGCTACGTTCGATGAGATTGAGGAGATACTCAATCGAGAGTCTGAGGAGGGTGACATTGTTATGACCATGGGAGCAGGAGATATCTATACCGTCGCTGACAGGCTCGTTGTGCCACAGGCCTAATTGACACGCCTGCCGTTTCGAGGCATTCTTTTCCTCAGAAAGGAGGAGTGCTATGAAAAAGCGTAAGACTTTTCTGCACCGGATGTGTATCAGGGTGAAGGCGTTTTTCCGGCAACTTGCCCAGCTTCGGCAAGACCGCGAAGACTTCTACAACGAGCATCCGAACATGCGTCCCATGAAGGACGTGTACGAGTAAGGGCCCCAGTCTGCCCGCCTGCACCATGCAGACGGGCAGATTCCTTTTATTCTGGTACAGTCTTTCCATGCAGGGCACTCTCTCCGTTGTCGCCACCCCTATCGGCAATCTCGCCGATATCACGCTCCGTGCGCTCGATACCTTGAAAGCGGCTGACGCTATCGCCTGCGAGGATACGCGCGTAACAGCCAAGCTCCTCGCGCGATACGATATACAGAAGCCTCTCCTTATCTTTCATGCACAAAGCGGCCGCCATGCATCGACCCGTATCCTACAAATGCTTGCGGAAGGGAAGCACATTGCGCTTGTGACAGACGCGGGGACTCCAGGTATCTCAGACCCCGGAAGTGCCTTAGTGTGTGAGGTTCGCAATACGCTCCGAGACGATGCTCGTATTGAGGTTATCCCAGGGCCTGCCGCGGTAACGGCCGCACTCTCTATTGCCGGTGTACCAACCGACGAATTCACCTTCCTCGGATTCCTTCCGCATAAGAAGGGCAGACAGACCATGTTCAAGGAAATCGCAGACTCAACGCGAACCATGGTCTTTTACGAGTCTCCACACCGGATCGAGAAGGCGCTGGCCTCATTAACAGAAGTTCTTGAGGAGGATCGGAAGGTTATTGTGCTTCGCGAGCTCACGAAGATGTTCGAGTCCTTTGTTGAAGGTACGGCTGCTGAGGTTGCAGCCCATTTTAGAGAAAAGCAGGACCAGGTACGGGGCGAGTTTGTCGTTGTTGTCACCCCCGCGTAGCGCTCATGCAGGGGCAGGGTATACTGTCCTCAATGTCTCGAAGTCTTATGCTCATTGTGCTCGGCGCTCTCACGCTCTTGGCGCCGTTTTCAGGACTTCCTATGAGTATCCTTACCTGGATACTGCCATTCTTTGGTCTTGGTGTTGTTGCGGTTGGCGTGTCATACCGCAGAAAGCCAGCTGCCCGCGTTTCTCATGAAGCATCTCTTTCCACATCTTCGTAATCCGCTCGTTTTGATCATTGGGCTCGGTCTTGTCATACTCCTTCTCGGTCTTCTTGTTATTCCGCACGCAGCCGCAACACGATTCGATCGCGGTAGCGAGACGAGTACCTCAACACTCGATACGCTTTTTAAAAAAGAGCCAGAGAAGCCGGTCTTTGATACTGCGGCGTATAACGCAAAGATGCTGTCGATGGCGAACTACGCGTCAACGACCTCCACTACTACTGAGCGCATCTGGCCTGCGAAGGGAACACCGTACCCTAAGGCTGGTGCACTCCTCCCGTTTAATCGCATCATTGCGTATTACGGGAACTTCTACTCAACCCGTATGGGTGTTCTTGGCGAATACCCGGAAGCTCAGATGCTCCAGATGTTAGCCAGCGAACAAAAGAAGTGGGAGACGGCGGACCCGGAAACGCCAACCGTTCCGGCTATAAACTACATCGCGATAACGGCACAGTCGTTACCGGGAAGGGAGAACCGGTACATGCTCCGTATGCCGGACACTGAGATAGACAAGGCAGTTGAGATTGCCAAGAAGATTGACGGCATTGTTATTCTCGATATTCAGATTGGTCACTCAACGCTTGAGTACGAGCTACCGCTCCTTGAGAAGTACCTCTCTATGCCGAACGTGCACCTTGGACTCGACCCAGAGTTCCATATGCCAAATGGCGACGTACCCGGAGATGTTATCGGTTCGTTTGATGCACGTGACATTAACTATGCGGCTGAGTACATGGCGGAGCTGGTACAGAAGCATGACTTGCCACCGAAAGTGCTCATCGTGCATCGCTTCACGCAGAAGATGGTGACGAACTATCAGAACATACGCCCACTCCCTGAGGTGCAGATTGTCATGGATATGGACGGGTGGGGTCCGCCGACCTTAAAGCTCGGGACCTATCGACAATTCGTTGCACCAGAGCCGGTACAGTTCACGGGATTCAAGATCTTCTATAAGAATGATCTGAAGCCTCCCTCTGAGCGATTACTTACCCCGGGCGACCTCTTGAAGCTCACGCCTCAGCCAATGTTTATTCAGTATCAGTAACTATGATTCCAAACCGTTCCCCGTGGCTCTCACAGCTAAACCGTTCCCGTCCCGCGATACCACTTGCCCAAGATATGGCCACGGACGTGGTTATTGTGGGTGGTGGCATTGCAGGTGCCGTAACGGCATACTTCACACTCAAGAACACAGAGAGTAGCGTTGTTATTCTTGAAGCGGACCGGGTCGCTCATGGCGCAACCGGACATAATGCTGGCCAGATTACCTCGTACTTCGAGCGGCCCTTCGAGTCTATTGTGCAGGAGTTTGGTCTCGAGCTCGCGAGTGCGGGACAACGCTCCATTGAGTCTGCATGGGGTCTCCTGGACGAGATTATGGCTGATGCGGCACTCCGTACCCCCGTATACCGATTTACGGGCTATGCGGGCTGTTCTGAGTTCGAGCAACTAGTTGAACACCTTGAGGAGAACAAGGACCGTGCGGCTGCGGGCCTGGCACCAGAAAGCGTCCTCATAGCGAAGGAATCTAACTGGGAAGAGGCACTCCCGCTTTTCTATAAAGATCTGTACTCCATAGTGCCGCAAGACGATCTACTTGCGCTTCTTGAGACGGATGATCGTCGGTACCTGGCCTGTATCGCAAG
Source organism: uncultured bacterium (assembly GCA_947085505.1). Taxonomy (GTDB): domain Bacteria; phylum Patescibacteriota; class Minisyncoccia; order Phycocordibacterales; family Phycocordibacteraceae; genus C7867-001. The sequence goes on along the minus strand of CAMTWI010000002.1, from coordinate 67,703 downwards.
TCAGAAGGGCTGCATGAACAGCGCAGTCTTCACGGAGGAGCTCGTGGGATATCTCATGGCTTCGTACCCAGGGCGCTTCAGTCTTTTTGAAGAGACCATGGTTACGAAGGTGACGCTCTCAGAAGATCGTGCACTTCTTCTGACCAAGCAGGAGCACACTGTTGAAGCCCTGCGTGTTGTTCTGTGTACAAACGGGTTCGAGCAGTTCCATATTGAGAATGAGTCGGGAAGTGATATTGACACGAAGTTCCATCACCTCGTGCAAGGACGCATTGGCTATATGGCGGGATATCTTGAATCGCTGAACGCAGCACCTACGGCCATAAGCTACTTCCCAAAGGGTATACCTGAGACCGGGGATCCAACAGGGGAGACGTATTTCTATTTGACGCGCCGGCCGCATGGAGAAGACGAGGGGGTCGCGAAGAATTTGGTGTGTGCTGGAGGTCCTGAGCAGGTGCTGCCCAACCAGGCACACTACACCCGCGAGGAACACTGTCGCGAGGACGTGCGTGAGTCCTTGGACGAGTTTCTTCGAACTACGTATCACCATCACCCGGGACCAGACGCAGAATACGCATTCTGCTGGCACGGGCTTATGGGGTATACCCCGGGAGGATTGCGTCGCATTGGTGCTGAGCCGTGCAATCCCGTGTTGCTCTACAACCTCGGCTGCAACGGCGTGGGTATCTTGCCGTCTATCTATGGTGCCAAGCGCATTGCGCGCATCCTTTCAGGAGAGACACCAGAACGTTCCATATTCGACCCTGTGGACCAGCGCTGCCTGATCTAGGCGCGGTATACTTCCTGTATGGAGAATCCGGACCGCGTCACGTATTTTGCCGCGACGGATGCGCGCGGCAAGCGCGTACCGTTTGGGATAAAGGCAAAGGATCGTTCGAAGCACATGTATGTCATTGGGAAGACTGGCATGGGTAAGTCAACGATGCTTGAGAACATGGCCATTCAAGATATCCGGAATGGGGAAGGCATGGCCTTTATTGATCCGCACGGCAGTGCGGTTGATAAGCTGCTTGATTTCATACCAGCCGATCGGGTGAAGGATGTGGTTTATTTTGCACCGTTCGATCTTGATAACCCGATTGCGTTTAACGTGATGGAGGACGTGGGATACGACAAGCGTCACCTTGTGGTGTCGGGCCTCATGGCCACTTTCAAGAAGATTTGGGTGGATGCGTGGTCCGCTCGTATGGAGTACATCCTTACGAACACCTTGCTCGCGCTTCTGGAGTACCCTGGCGCAACTCTGCTTGGTGTGAACCGAATGTATACAGATAAGAATTATCGCAAGAAGGTGGTGGAGAACATTAAGGACCCGGTTGTTAAGGATTTCTGGATAAGTGAGTTCGCGAACTACGGTGATCGCTACACACAGGAAGCGACGCCTGCCATTCAGAACAAGATCGGCCAGTTTACGAGTAATCCGCTCATCCGAAACATCATCGGGCAGCCGCATTCGTCGTTTGATATCCGCGATCTCATGGATAGCAAGAAGATTCTTCTTGTGAACCTTTCAAAGGGACTTGTTGGCGACACGAACATGCAGCTTTTGGGTTCCATGTTAACGACCCGCATTTTCCTCGGTGCCATGAGTCGTGCAGATTTGCCTTCGCATGAGCTCGCGAAAGTACCGAGCTTCTACTTCTATGTCGATGAGTTCCAGAACTTCGCGAACGAGAGCTTCTCAGAAATTCTCTCTGAAGCTCGCAAGTATCAGTTGAGCCTTATTATCGCGCATCAGTACGTGGCGCAGATGGAAGAAGAGGTGCAGGCTGCCGTGTTTGGCAACGTGGGCAGTACGGTGTCCTTCCGTGTGGGACCGCTTGATGCGGAGCTTCTTGAGAAAGTATTCATGCCGAAGTTCCTGCAGGAGGATTTAGTTAATCTTGGGTTCACACAGATCTATCTGTCTCTCATGATTGACGGTGTGGGTTCCCAGCCATTCTCTGCGGTTACAATTCCGGGTATCGAGCCACCCCCGCGTTCCTATCGCCAGGAGGTGCTTGAGAATTCTCGCCAGCAGTTCGCAACTAAGCGTGCCGGTATTGAGAACGCTATTCTTACGGAGCTCTCTCAGGCAGCGGAAGAAGCAGCGCAAAATCACAAGGCAGCGTCAGCAGGTCCATCAAACAAGAAGCCGGGCATGTCCGCGCCGCGTAGAGAAGAGCGTCCTCTATCTCGAGATTCGCGTCAGGAAGTGCGAGCTACATCAAGACCGGAGCGTACCGAGCGCCCAGCGCCTCCGGCAGCTGCAAAGACTGCAGACGATTTGAAAGCGATTCTGCGAGCAACCGTTGCAAACGTCGAGAAGGACAAGCAGAAGAAGCAGGGAGGGAAGCAAGAGTCACTCAAGGACGCGCTCCGTTCAACTATTGGGACTGTGCCGAAGCCAGAAGCGCCACCTCCTCCAAAGTCTGCACCCAAAGAACCGAAGCCCGTGTTTGAGGTACCAGAGGAGACACTCCGGTCTCTATTTAAAGATGTATAAAATTCTCGCCATGGGGCTCGTTGTTGCTGGAGCATTCGCCCCAATGACAACCAGTGCTGCGGTGGTGATAAACGAGATTGCCTGGATGGGAACTTCTGTTGATAACGGAAGTTTTTGCGAATGGGTAGAGCTTGCAAATGATGGTCTTGAATCAGTATCTTTGTCTGGCTGGACCTTAAAGACTCTTGACGGCGGTATGACGGTGACGCTTTCGGGTTCCATTGATGCGGGTGGTTTCTATCTTATCGAGCGCTCAACACCAACAGCGTGTCCTGATCCGGTTCCTGGTATTGATGCCGATCTCGCTCGCTCGTTTGGAGGAGGCCTTTCAAACGCAGGCGAGATACTCGTGCTTATGGACGGCACCACTGAAGTGGATCGTATTGATGCGTCTGGAGGATGGGAAGGTGTTGTAGGGGGCGATAGTGCACTCAAGTATACGGCGCAAAGAAATGGCTCGTCGTGGGTTACGGCCGTGGCAACGCCACGTGCAGTGAATGCGACGGAGTCTGTTATAACGCCGAGTACGACCTCTTCGGGGAGTACGCCTAGCACAAAGAAGGTTATCGGGAACCCCGTCCCCACACTCTATATAGAGACTGGTGGCGATCGTATTGTGTCGACGAAAACTCATACGAAGTATCAGCCAATTGTGTACGACAGCACGGGTCGCCATGTGAAGTATCCGTATGTCACGTGGGCGTTCGGGGATGGTGGACGGCATATAGGAACCGATGTTGAGCATGTGTATCGTGAGCCGGGAGAGTATCTTGTCGTGGTGCGGGCGCAGGAGAGCTACAGTCACGGCACTGCCTCGTTCGTTGTTATCGCGGATCCCGCTGATATCAGCATCACTCATCTCTCAGAGAAAGGCGTTACGCTTAAGAATAGCGACACAAGAATTCTTGATCTTTCTCGGTACCAGTTAGTTTCAGGAAGGGAGCGGTTTAAGATTCCTGAGGATACCCAGATTCTTCCAGGACGTACCGTTATATTTCCGCCTGAGGTAACAGGTCTTTCAACAAGTACGCTCTCCATGGAGCTTCGCTATCCGAGTGGGGAAGTGGCTTTTGTGTATCCTCCGGCAATATCGACACCAACGCTGCTACCTGTGGAGCCGGGTACTGGTTCTACTATATTGAGAGCGGTCGAGATACCAGTTCGTAAGGAAGTTCCCATCCATGCTCCAACGATAGTAGTCCCTGCCCAGACAGTTGAACCTGTCAGGGCAGGGACGCGTTCTGCGTTTCAGGCGCTGTTTGCGCCCTTCTTGCGTCTCGCTTCCTTATGAAAGTACTCCTGATTTCAAGTGACATTTCCATACTCGATCAAGGGAGTTCTGGACACAAGAATGTTCGGGACAATGCACTCGCTATTGGCGAACTACATGTTCTCCTTGGGGCTCCCGTATCAGAGGATCGGGACGAGGGCAGTCTGCGTATTCATACCGTTAACACAGAGGGTTTCCTCAAGCCCTCGCTTTTAGCGAAGGCACATACTCTTGTTGCAGAACATGGTATTGATGCGGTGTGGACACAAGATGCGTTTGAGCGCGGTACCCTCGGTGCGAGGGTTGCTAAGAAAGAAAAGTTGCCGCTATATGTGAATGTCGATACTGATTTCTTGTCGCCCTGGTATTCAATGACGGGGATGTTTCGTTCTACACAGGTACGTGTTCCGCGGGTGAACCGGAAACGACTCAGGATTGCGGACAAGGTTCTTCCAGAAGCTACGGGCATTCGGGTTATGTCTGAGCGCGTGAAGGAGTCGCTTCTGAAAAAGTATGGAGACCAGATACCAGAGCCTGTTGTTATTCCTGTTGCTATAGCGCACATACCAGAGGCGGTTGAGTTCCCGCCGCACCCGTTCACCTTCCGGCTTATGGTTGCAGGAAGGCTCGATGCGTCGCGACGAGTTGTTGACGTTCTCGATGCGCTCGCGCGTATAAAAGATCGGTATCCTGGCACCGGACTGTTTGTGGTTGGGGACGGTCCTGAGCGCGAGTCGCTTGAGCGGCATGCAAAACGGCTGAAGCTGAAGGATCGAGTGATATTTCTTGGAGACCGGCGCGATACGTGGGGCCTCATGCGCAGTGCCCATGTGTTTGTTCAGGCAAGTGCGTATGAAGGGTATGGTCGCCGGCTTCTGCAGGCGGCACTTGCGCGTATACCAATTATTACAACTGACGTAGGAATTGTTGGGGAAGTGTTCAAGGGATACGATGACGTGCTTGCCATGCCGCCGGGAGACCCTGCAGCGATTTCAGTTCATATTATGGGACTAACCGAGGATGGGCAGGCAAGACAACTTCTTGCGATGAACGCTGAGGCTGCAGCCAAGCGGCATATTCAGGCAGCGGGGGATATAGCGGAGCGCATAGCGGCCTTTATTCAGCCTGGCGACAATACCGCACCTTCCAAGTAATATCGGTGTATGACGAACATAGTTACTATTGGTGGAGGGACGGGTACGTTCGTTGTCCTCACGGGCCTTCGGAGGCTACCGGACGTCTCTCTTTCTGCCATAGTTACCTCAGCTGACGATGGGGGCTCAACGGGGCATTTGAGGGACGCCTATGGGTTTCTGCCGGCAGGAGATGCACGCCAGGCCCTGGTTGCGTTAGCTGAGGACGGGAACGTACTTCGAGACCTTTTTGCGTATCGGTTCGAGAAGGGTGCGGTTGCGGGGCATAACCTTGGCAACCTCTTTCTTACTGCGCTTACCGATCTTCTTGGGTCTGATGCGGCAGCACTTGAAGAAGCCTCACGTATTCTTAGGGTGAGCGGAACCGTTATCCCAGCTACCGAGACACCAAGTACGCTTGTTGCAAGGCTCGCAGACGGTGTTACGGTGCGAAACGAGCGTGCGATAGATGAGCGCATAGGAGGGCGCTCGCGCATTGCGTCGCTTTCCTTTGAGAATCCTGTTCCTATGTCGCCGGGAGCGCGTAGTGCGTTAGAGAATGCGGATCTCATCGTTATAGGACCGGGCGATCTCTACACGTCGAGTATCGCAGCGCTCCTTCCTGAAGGAATAAAGGAGACCATTGCGGGGTCGAAAGCGCGGTTGGTGTATGTCTCGAACCTTTTTACTAAGATGGGTCAGACTGAAGACTATACGGTGCGGGAGCATGTAGAGGAAATCGCACGGTATGCCGGTAGGGAACCGGATATTATTTTTATAAACCAAGGCGACCTTACCAAGGATGTGCTTCAAAAGTATGCGGAAGAGGGAGAGTATCCACCCAAGGATGACTATCTTTCGTCCGATGCCCGCGTGCGCAGATTGCCGCTCGTATCGGTGTACGCGGTACCCGCGATACCGGGCGACCCGCTCCCTCGATCGCTAGTACGTCACGATCCAGCTAAGCTTGCGGCAGCCATAGCAACACTATTTGTATGAGGTACTATCTTGATTTCGATAGGACGTTGTTTGATACCGATACGTTTACGCCGTACCTGCGAGAGCGCTTCGAAGGGCAAGCCATAAACGAGCTACCGCTTGTTGAGTTTTATCGAGCGATTAACGATCTCGCTAAGGACGGGTCGTTGACGTTCGAACCAGGTGAGCTCTCGCGGTTTCTGTATCCTGATGCCGCAAGCTTCCTGCGTGAGAAAGAGAATGCCGTAACTATCATTACCTTTGGGAATAAGGAGTTTCAGGAGATAAAGGTGAAGAGTGCGTTGCAGGGTATTCCGAGAATGTCGGTTATGTATACGGGGGAGGTCCGCAAAGGAGAGTTTCTAGCTCCTCATACGCACCTTCATAACGATGCGGTGCTGGTCGACGATTCTCCGGTGGAGCTTGAGATACTTGGGGCACGGTGTCCGTCTTTGCAGCTGTTTGAGATGCGGCGGGATGGGGAAGAGGGGGATGGGAGGTGGCCGGTTATAGGGGTGCTTTCGGAGCTTCCCTAATGCTGACACAAATTATGGAGAAGAGTACTATGCACGCATGATTGAGAATTCGATTTTGCAGGAGAGTGCCAACACGCTCATGGCTTCCTCAAGATCAAGTGAAGACTCTAGGAGAGTCTTGGTTGCGGTCACGACTATTGCAGTTGGAGGTGGTGCAGAAAAGGTCGCGGCGATGGTTGCAAACGGTCTTCAAGAAAAAGGCCTTAATACAATGTTACTTACGCAGTATGCAGATACCAATGAGCACCATGTGATAGTGCCGCACGTGAATCTAAGTATTGCTCTCAAGGACTACCAATTAATGCCACGGTGGCGCAGGCGTCTCACAAAACTCGTACGCGCCACAGCCAGAATGTTCGGTACTGCACGAGTGTGCCGAGAACACAAAATTACGAGCGTCATCTCGTTCTTGGAGGAGTCAAACTTCTATGTTGTTTGTGCAAAGTTGCTGTTCCGTCTGCCATTGAAAGTAATTGTATCTGTTCGGATGGATCCGCGACGGTACGGTCCTTTCTATAAATTCTTGATGCGGAGACTTTACCGACACGCAGATTCAGTAGTCGCAGTCACGAGAGGTGTGGAAGAGACGCTTCGTACGGAGTTCGGTCTGGAAAACGTGCACACGATTTATAATCCTATAAATCGTGTGCTGATTGAAGAACGTGCCAAGGAATCATTACCAAAGCAATGGGCATTTCTGGCTGATGAAGGTGGATATTATCTCAATATAGGTCGCCTTACGTACCAGAAAGGACAGTGGCATCTCTTACGTGCTTTTGCGCGTCTACTTGAGCAGCAGCCAGATGCGACACTGGTCATTTTGGGTGATGGAGACTATCGCGAAGCGCTTCCGCAACTAGCTGCTCGGCTTGGTATTGCAGACTCGGTGCACTTTATTGGACAACAGGATAATGTTTATCCATTCCTACGGCACGCTCGCTGTTTCGTACTCACCTCGCTTTGGGAGGGTTTACCAAACGTTGTCCTTGAGGCGCTTGCTATGGAAGTACCAGTAGTTTCAGTTGACTCTACGAGCGGCATGCGGGAACTTATTGCGCCTGAGTTGTCGCTGTCAGATACTGTTACCTACCCGTATCAGGCATCGCGCGGTGTACTAGTTACACCATTTCCAGATGAGGATGAGCCGACACTCTTTGAAGTGAAGGATGGTGCATATACCGAATTGGCCAAGGTACTGAGAACTATGCCAGACAATGCCGCTACGGCAGATCTCGTTGCTGCTGATTTTTCTCCGGAGAGAATCATTGCTGAATGGCAAAAACTTATATGAACATCTCGTTTTTGAATTCACTCCGCGAACGGGAGATTCAAGATATCATCGAGCTATACGGTGATCTTTTTCGAGGAAAGCGTGTTTTAGAGATAGGCGGTGGCACTGGCGTGCAAGCTGAGTTTCTTGCAAGTCTCGCTGGCGAGGTTGTAAGCTTGGAAATCGCAGAAAGTAATTATCGCGAAAGTGCTAATCACCGTGTTGCGCTCTATGATGGTCATCATATTCCATTCCCCGATGCGTCGTTTGATGTGGTGTACAGCTCGAATGTGCTCGAACATATCGCGCACCGTGACTCTTTTCAAGAGGAGCTCGCACGGGTGTTGAAACCAGGTGGCCATGCTATTCACAGCATGCCAACCCACTGGTGGAAGCTACGAGACATGCTCGAAAATTTTATTATCTTTCCGGTGAGAGCTGCGCTACTTTTCTATAAAGCTCTTGGAGGACAATCGCGCTTTAGGAGGTATAACGGGCTACTGGACTTTCTGGTGGGTGATCGCCATGGCGAATTTGGTAATACTGTAATGGAGGTCTATCACTTCATGCCACACGTCTGGGTTAAACATTTTCTGCGTCTGAAATGGCAAGTGATTAAAGCGCACGGTGGAGGATTGTTCTATACTGGTCGGCTCAGGTTCGGTCAGAATCTCCCGTGGTCAGTGCGACGCTTGTTGGCTCGCCTCCTCGGATCCTCGATACATATTTTTCTTCTCCAGAAAAGCAGCTATCATGATAGTGGCATCAAGACGCTATAAAAATATTTATGTGTGGAATTAACGGAGGCACCTTTTCGAACAAAACGGTAGTCGAAAAGATGAATAATGCGATTGGTCATCGTGGACCCGATGCTCGCGGATTATTTACCGATGAACAGATTTCGCTGGGTCATCTCCGTCTCTCTGTCATAGACTTGTCTCCGGCAGGCTCTCAACCGATGTGGTATCGAAGGGACCAAGGAGCCTCTTCGGAGCAATTCCATCCAGAAAGAATGGCGACTGGCGACTACGGACTGGTATTTAATGGTGAGATATACAACTACGCTTATATCCGTGACCAATTATCGAAAGAAGGTTACGTCTTCACGACCCAAACAGATAGTGAGGTAATCTTGGCTAGCTATGCGGCCTGGGGGGAGTCATGCGTCACCCGCTTTAACGGCATGTGGGCCTTTTGTATATATGACCGAAAGAGGCGCGTACTATTCTGCAGTCGTGACAGAATGGGAGTAAAACCACTCTACTACTATCATGAGGCGAGCACGTTCCTCTTCTCTTCAGAAATAAAAGGACTCCTTGCCCATGAGAATCTCAGGATAAACGAACCGACGAATATAGATACTGAGGCTGTAGAGCTTTATTTCTCATTCGGTTACATTCCTGCACCGCTCACCATATATAAGAATGTGCGAAAGCTGGAGGCAGCACATAATCTTTCCTTCAACCTCACTACTCATGAGGTTAGTGTCGCTCGGTACTGGGAACTGCCCCGGTATGCACCACATGGGCGAAAGAAAGACCTGATTCAAGAAGGAGCTGAACTTCTCACTGATGCAGTGAAGCTACGTCTCCATGCAGACGTACCGGTCGGCGCGTTTCTCTCAGGAGGTCTCGACAGTTCTGCGATTGTTGCAGAAATGAAGAAGCAGATAGACGCACCCATGCTACACACGTTCTCTATTGGCTTTGAGGGACGGTACGACGAAACTTCCTATATCGATATCGTGCGTGCATATCTCGGAACTAACCATCACCACGCATACTTCAAGCGGGAAGACTTTGAGGAGCATGTTGATGACTTCGTTACAATGTATGACGAGCCCATGGCAGATTATTCTGGTTTTCCAACACGACTGGTGAGCGAGCATGCGAGGAAGCACGTCACTGTCTCACTTTCCGGAGATGGCGGAGATGAGGTGTTTGGAGGGTACCCAGCACATGTAATGGGTTATCAGCTCGATCTTCTCGTGAGACTACCTCGTTTCGTGCGTGCAGTTGTTGCGAAGCTGTCCTTGCCATCAAGGCTCAAGCGTACCAAGCTTGGTACGCTTGTTGCTGCCTGTCGAGCAAGTCTTAGTGACCCAGGAAATTTTCTCGCAGGCGCAACTCTCGGAAAGGGTATACGAACGGAATCGGCCCGCGCACGGATGCGTAAAGAGTACGCGTACGCGCTTGAAAGGGGAGGAAACTCACATGCCGAGGCAATGCGTATCTACGATGCGTTGTTCAACACACTACCGAACGCCTTCTTGGTAAAGGTGGATCGGGCCTCCATGTTCCATGCACTTGAAGTCCGGAGTCCATTTCTTGACTATCGTTTCTTCGAATATGCGCAGCGCATTCCATCTAAATGGAAGGCGGGCATCAAAAACACCAAGATACTCATGCGGGACATCATTACAGATATGCTCCCAGCAGGTATCGTATACCGTAACAAGCAGGGCTTTGAGCCACCGATTGCAGACTGGATGCTGGACGGGACGTACGACGCGACACTTTCTGATGGCGTGAGGAATCTTGAAAAAATTGTTCCTGAAATTGCGTCGTGGTATCAGGAACGACTCACGACGCGGAGTGCGGATGATAAGACGTACCTCGTGCGCCTGTTTTTGTTCCAGAAGTGGTATGAGAAGTGGGTTGCTCGATAGATATCGACAGATCCATAACTCACCACCACAAGACACCGATTGTTATTCTCACGATACTTCTAACTCCAGAAGTGCTTTGGGAATTCGCAGAGTATGTACCACTTTGGTCCGAGGAAGGACAGCTCGATTTACCAATGTTTGAGATTGTTCTCAAAGACCAGACAGAGCAAGCCCCAGAGAAGCATATAAGGCACTTAGGTCGAATGTAGTCTTTAATAACGGGTGGCACACTCATTACAGTCGTTGCTAGCGGAATGAAAAAGCCCAATCTATAATGCTTCCATGAATATACGCCCAAGTGAAAAAAGTGCCCGGTTTGGATTCGGTAAGAATTGGAAGACATTTCTTTCTGATTTAGACGAAGGACGTGTCAATCTTGCCAAAGAATCAATCGTTGAATTCACAGGATTCGAGAACCTAAAAGACAAGTCCCTCATAGATGTTGGCTGCGGCAGTGGCCTCTTCTCATATTCCGCTTTTCTTCTTGGTGCCGAGCGTATAGTTAGTTTTGATTTCGACAAGGATTCTGTTGAAGCGACACGTGCACTTTGGGAGAAGGCAGGGAAGCCTTCGCACTGGAAGATTGAACAGGGGTCGGTGCTTGATATTGAGTACATTGAAAGTCTCGGGACCTTCGATATTGTCTATTCGTGGGGAGTGCTTCATCACACAGGATCCATGTGGGAGGCAATACGAAATGCCGCCCGGCTCGTCGCCCCTCGAGGACTTTTTTACATTGCGCTCTATAACCGTGTAGATGGAGGTCGAGGTTCGAACTTCTGGCTTGGTGTAAAACGGCGTTATGTACAAGGATCAACTCTAACAAAGAGATGCATTGAGTATGCATATCTCTTTGTGTACTACATTCTCGCGCCGCTCATGCGGTTTCAGAATCCATTACGTATGATGCGTGAATATCGAGGGAATCGCGGTATGGATTACTGGTGCGATATCGTGGACTGGGTGGGCGGGTATCCGTATGAGTATGCAACGGTTGAGGAAGTGTTTGGATTTATCAAGAAGGAGTATCCGGCATTCCAACTCACAAATATTAAAACAACTAACAATCTCGGCAATAATTCTTTTATGTACAAGAACGATTGAGAGAATACCCCGGTTCAAGGTTAAACGAGGCGTGATTGATATAATTGGCATATGGTACAGCGAGGAAGTACGAAAAGCGTGTGTCTCGTAGTCCACAAGACACATCTCGTTTCCTTGTATGGGCAACTCTCGGAGACATACGGGCTAATAGGTATTGCTGCAAGGGCCACGCCTCAGCTTCCAGAAGAGCGCTTCATGCGCATATGGCGCACGCCATTACACACCTTCGGCCTACATGGCCTGATGCAGTTTCTTCGACGCGAAACACAAGCTCCACTGTATGTATCAGGACTTCGGCGCTTTCTTGAAAAGGAGATGCCGGCGGTCGTTGTTGTTTTCGATGTATATCACTGGTACACGCTTCAAGCCCTGGCACATAAGAAGAGACACCCAGAAACAAAATTCGTACTCTATAGTGAGACACGACGCTGGCCAGAGAATCCTCTTTCTCGTCTGGCGCTACGGTTCTTCATAGGATTTTTGAAAGGGAGTGCAGCATATATCGATGCGATCCTTGTCTATACTCCCGAGGAACAAGCGTTCCTTAAGAATCTTCTGCCAGGGTGTCGGATAACGGTTCTTCCAGCACCAGTTGATAGTGTCCTATTTCAACCACGCCTTGAATCGAAGAGTGCGCTAAACGATGGTGTGCGCATACTAATGAATGCTCGGTTCGTGCCATACAAGCGGCATACGGACATGCTCAGGGCGCTTCGTCTGCTTGCTGACGAATCGATCAATCTCAGGCTCTCACTCATAGGAAGCGGAGGCCATCTTAAGGATGCTATTGCCGCAGAGGCACGGTCTCTCGGGGTTGAAGATAAGGTGATATTTCTTCCGTGCGTACCAACTCGCGAAATGCCTAAAGTCTATGCGGATCACGACATACTGGTGCTTCCAACACATGGCGAGGCTATTGGCATGGTGGTTCCAGAGGCAATGGCATGCGGCCTCCCAACGATAACCAGTGATACTGTGGGCGGCAATGTGTACGTGGAGGAAGGAGAAACAGGTCTTATTTTTAAGACTGGAAACGCGGAGCACTTAGCTAGATGTATCGAGAAGCTCGCGGACCCCGCCCTTCGAAAAGAGTACGGTCTCGCCGCACGCAAGCGCATCGAGACCTATTTCTCAGTGGGGGTAATTGCAAGCTCATTCGTATCAATTCTAGATCAGCTAGAAGATTAACCTGCCGTGTTCGAATGTTTTGGCTCACGCAGAAACAATAGAATAAAAGTGAGTGTGGAAACAAATGCTTCTACAAGAAGCGCATACACGGCACCCCACAGCCCAAAGAGTGCTATGAGCACGAGCGCAGTACTAACGCGCACGAAGGGGAGGAATACCGAAAGGAAATACAATGTTCGAACTGCTTTACGTGCAGTAAAGTACGTACTGATAGGAAGGAATACCGATCCTAGTGCGCAGAGCATGAGTACCTGCGAGTAGGGCACTGCTGCCATGTACTGAGGGAACAGTATGCTGAATATGAATGGGGCTAGCAGAATATATACCGTTACAAGTACAGCTGTAATTACAAACTGTACAAGCATTTTTGGCATCAGTGTCCGACGTATGGTCTGGGGCGTACTGACTGCAAACTTAGGGAAGGCAAGCGTCGGTATAATTTGAAGGAAGCGCGAAGCTTCTTGAGGAATCGCATAGGCAATGAAGAACAGGGCAAGTTCTTCAGCGCCAAGGAAGTGCCACACAAACACCTTGTCGAGTTGAAGAGCAATTAGACTAAAAGCAACCATAATCGAGAGATGGCGCGCGTAGGGCATGAGCTGTGGGTCAGACGGATCACCAGCGTGCATGAACTGACGTACAGTCTTTTTATGGAAGAGAAGATTTGGAAGAATGCTGCCAACCAGAAATGCCGCAAGCACTGCCCACGCGTACTCAGGGTAGATAAATGCGACAGTGAGAGACGCAACAAGAAGGACACTTCGCGTCACGAGAGTATAAATCGCAACCTTCTTAAACTCTCTAAGCGCCTTTAAATATTCAAGATGCACCGCACTCGCATCAAGCAAGGGAAGTAGGAGTGCAATGATGGCGAATCCGATTGAGAGAATCGCATTTCCTTGCCACAGGTAGTACATCGCCGTAGCGAGCGCAATCGCTGAACCAATCGTTGCCCAGCGCATCATCGCTATGTACGCGGCATGAAGATTTCCTCGAAACCCCTTTGGAGTCGACTCAAGAATCGCCGAACGCATTCCTGGAAGCGCGAAGACAGAAAGTATGAGTACCGCTGAAAGGAGGAAGCGGTACTCGCCCAGCGTGTCTTGGGTGAGAAGGTTAGCGAAGGCCACTGTTGTGAGGAATCCGACCAGAGAAGCTGCTATCTGAGCAATACCAAGCCATGAGCCGCCTGACGCCAGGTACACCATATCCGTCTTGGTATACTGCTCGCTCCAGCGCAGAAGGGACATGAGGCGGAATCTGAGCACTTTCATATGAGATGAATCGTAGCACCAATAGGTGCCGTATTGTCTATAACGTACCAGGTAGCCTCTAAGGTCGCAGATTCTGGTACCCTGCCCGGCGGGTAGTATACTGGCCATACTATGAAACAAGCCGCCCGCTGGACCGCCATTATTGCGCTCTTCACCATCCCGTTCCTTCCTTTATATGTATCGAACGAGCTGTTCTTCCCGTTCATAACTGGCAAGAACTTCGCATTCCGTATTCTTGTGGAGATAGCACTCGCCAGTTACGTGTTGCTCACGCTTCTGGACAAGCGATACCGTCCGCGATTCTCATGGATGTTTGTCACGTTCGCAGGACTTGTTGCATGGATGGCTATCGCGAACCTGCTTGGCGTGAACCCGCATAAGGCATTCTGGAGCAACTTCGAGCGTATGGACGGGTGGGTAACACTCGTGCACATCTTCGCGCTCTTTATCGTTGCGGGAGCCGTGCTTACCGTTGAAAAGCTCTGGCGCCGATGGTGGCTGTTCTTCGTGTCGGTTGCAACAGCAGTATGTGCGTACGGACTCATCCAGCTGGGCGGCGGTGCCGAAATTCATCAGGGTAGCCTCCGTCTTACCGCTTCCTTGGGAAACGCCATATACCTTGCGGTGTATCTTATGTTTGGGATTTTTGCCGCTGGCTGGCTGGCTATCCGTAGCGAGGGATGGGCACGATACGCCCTTCTTGCATTCATTCCGCTCGCGGGACTCATCCTCTTCTATACAGGATCTCGCGGACCACTCTTGGGACTCGTTGCGGGAATAGGATTCGCGGCAGTACTTTGGCTCTTTCTCTCACGCAAAGAATGGAAAGGAGGGAATACCGCCCTTGGTTTGAAGCTTACAGCAGGCGGACTTGTAGCAATTATAGTGCTCACCGGCACACTCTTCCTGGTGCGCGGGAGTGCTGTTGTTCAGAGCAATCCATTTCTCTCACGTGCCGCTTCGGTCTTTTCGTTAAACCAAGAGCTGCGCGTGCGCTCGACCATTTGGGGCATGGCCCTTGAGGGTGTGAAAGAAGACCCATTAACTGGGTGGGGCCAAGAAGGCTTCAATCAAGTCTTCAACAAGTACTACAAGCCGTCCCTGTACGAGCAGGAGACATGGTTTGATCGGGCCCACAATATGTACATAGACTGGCTCGTTGCCGGAGGCATTCCTGCGTTCGTGCTCTTTGTAGCGCTGTTACTTCTTGCAATGCTTGCAATCCTGCGCGCGTCGGACATGACACGGGCAGAGCGCGTGCTGCTTATTAGTGCGCTCGTTGCGTATGCGGTCCAGGCGCTCGTGGTATTTGATAATCTCTTTAGCTACGTGCCACTCGTGATGCTCATCGCTATGGCCCATGCAGCGTCAGGAAAGCAGATTACGCGCCTTGAGAATCTGTCGGAGCTCCGGTCCCAGACAGGAATCGCCGTTGCGGGACTGACACTTGTTGCTTGCACCATTGTCATTATCTGGACCGTGAACGTGCCGAGTATGCGTGCCGCACACCATCTGATTTATGCGATATCCCCGAACCAGGAAGGCGTTGATCAGAATCTAGGCTTCTTCAAGAAAGCGGTTGCGGATGGATCATTTGCAACTCAAGAAATACGCGAACAGCTTGTTATGTTCGCCGCAAAGATAGCGGCAGAGGAAGAGATTCCCGCGCCTCTTCGAAAAGAGATTGCCATGTTCGCGCTTGAAGAAATGGAGAAAGAGGTAGCTGCCTCGCCAAACGATGCACGCTTACGTACACAGTATGCTGCTGCGTTTGATACTGCAGGATTTCCTGAGGAGAGTCTTGCACAAATAGAGCGCGGGATTGAATTGTCTCCCCAGAAGCAGGTTCTCCACCTGAACCGGGCATACCGTCTCTACGACCTTGGCAGACGTGAAGACGCGGTAGCAACATACCAGTACGCGTATGAGCTCGATCCGTCCTTTCAGAGGGTAGCGATAGCTACCGCAGCTGGGATCATCCTTTCTGGCGACCTTGCGGCAGGGAAGGCTATCCTCATGGAGGCACTCGGTACCACAACGCCACACAGCGAGTCTCTCTTCTACGCGTACTACATGACCAAGCAATGGAATGACCTTATTGCGGTTGCGCAAGCAGCAGTTCTTGTTCGGCCTAAAGAACCAGCACCAAGACTCCAGCTTGCTCAAGCGTACGCTGCAGCGGGACGCTTCAATGAAGCACGGGCAGAAATACTCGCAACCATCAAGGCACATCCGGAAGTACGCGCCAGCGCGGAAGAACTCCTCGCCCGGATGTTTGCGACCCAATGAGTATCCAAGAGAACGTTTCGCTCTCCTCCTTAACAACGCTGCGCGTTGGAGGACGCGCGCGCTTAGTTGCAGAGTGCAGAACCAAAGAGGACGTACAGGAAGCACTCCTCCATGCGCGAGAACATAATCTTCCCTGGAGTGTCCTTGGGGAAGGGAGTAACGTACTTGCCGGTGACAGCGGGTACGAAGGCATTATTCTCCTTGTAAGAATTCCGGGCATAACTGAAACCGCACACAATGGTGCGGTATTGCTTTCTGTTGGTGCGGGTGTGAACTGGGACACGCTCGTTGGAGATGCTGCAGCACGCACGCTGTGGGGGCTTGAGAACCTCGCAGGGATTCCAGGGACCGTGGGTGCGGCACCTGTCCAGAACATAGGGGCGTATGGGGCGGAGGTGAAGGACACATTGCATGAAGTACACGCCATAGATGCGAGTACTGGAAAGGAACGTATCTTTACAAATACCGAGTGCGCATTTGGGTATCGCGACAGCCGGTTCAAGAAAGAACCGAACCTCATTATTACGTCGGTGTCGTTTTTGCTTTCCAAGGATGGAGCACCCCAGGTTGGGTATAAAGATCTTGCGAACGCTTTCGCAGAGGGAGTAGACCTATCCTCACCAGAATCTATTGGTGACGCAGTTCGTGCCATACGCGCCCGCAAGTTCCCAGACCTTACACAGGTGGGTACTGCCGGCTCGTTCTTTAAGAATCCGACAATCTCCGAGGAGACGTACACATCATTAAAAAAACACTACCCAGATCTTCCAGGATTTCCGAACGAGCAAGGCGTGAAAGTACCGCTCGCCTTCATTCTCGACCATGTTCTTGATCTTCGCGGATATGCAGAAGGGAATGTATCTTTGTTTGAGCGTCAGCCACTCGTACTTGTTACGCGGGATGGTGCAACCGCCGATGAGGTCGATGCTTTTGCAAACAATGTTGCGGAACGTGTCCGGAGCGCAACAGGAATCGAGATTGAACGCGAAGTAAGAAATTTTCCGTCGTAGAGAAAATATTTTTTGGAAAAAGTTTTTTAAAACTTATCCACACATAAAAGTTTTTTTGTTACAAAATATTTTATATGCGCGCATAATATTTTATAGCGCGCATACGACAGAAATTTTTCGTAAGAAAAACTTCTTCTATGCGGGTCGACAATACTAGTCATAGAAAATTTTCATTGACCTATGGCCGCAAAGAAGAAGTCTGCAAAGAAGGCAGTTCGCAAGCCAGCTAAGAAGGCAGCTCCAAAGAGGAAGGCAGCTAAGAAGGCTGCACCAAAGAGGAAGCCAGCTAAGAAGGCTGCGAAGAAGTCCGTCAAGAAAGCAGCAAAGAAGGCTCCTGCAAAGAAGCGCAAGGCTGCAAAGAAGCGCAAGTAGTCCTTAGGACCTCTTGTAGTAAAAGTCTCCCGTACGGGAGACTTTTACGTTTAAGCACGCGACTGTTACAGAGAGGCCGAATGCGGTATAGTGCCGATACCTATATAGAGTACGTATGGCTAATATCCTCAGCAAGATTTTCTCCAAAAACCAGTCGCAAGGCTTCGTAAAGCAGGCACAGCCTGTCGTTACTCATGCAAACAGCCTTTCAGAGACTTTTGAAGGTCTTTCAGAGGAAGAGCTTAGATCCCGTCTTGCGGGTGTACGGAACCGCACAAAGGGCGTGCCAACTGAGACCGCAGACATAGGCGAAGTATTCGCACTCGTGCGTGAGGTTGCGCGTCGTACCCTTAACGAACGACACTACGATGTACAGCTCGTTGGAGGCTTGGCTCTCGGAAAGGGAAAGATTGCCGAGATGCGTACCGGAGAAGGAAAGACGCTTGTGGCGACGCTTCCGGTTACGCTTTTTGCTCTCGCAGGGAAAGGGGTGCATGTCGTGACCGTGAACGATTATCTCGCGCGTCGTGACGCGGCGTGGATGGGCCAGGTGTACGCAGCGCTCGGGCTTTCGGTTGGTGTTGTCACCAGCGCAGGCGCATATGTCTATGACGCATCGCACGTTGAGTCTGAAGAAGACAAGGCACGTGACGAGGAAGGATCGTTCCGGGTCTTTTATGACTTCCTGCGTCCGGCAACCAAACAAGAGGCGTATGCCGCTGATATTACGTATGCCACCAACAACGAACTCGGGTTCGATTATCTGCGTGACAACACCGCCTACGACGCCTCACAGATCGTACAGCGCGGACACCATTACGCGATTGTCGACGAGATCGACTCCATCCTTATCGACGAGGCACGTACCCCGCTTATTATCTCGGGCCCTGCAGGCGACGCAGAGGGGCTCTACGAGCGCTTTGCATCCATTGTGCAGAACTATGTACAGGAAGAGGACTACACCGTTGACGAGAAGCAGCGAGCCGTACAGATAACGGAGCAAGGAATCAATAAGGCAGAGAAAGCGCTGGGAATTGAAAACCTCTATGCAGAAGGGGGTATGAAGTATGCCCATCACCTTGATACGGCAGTGCGCGCAAAAGCACTCTTCAGAGGTGACAAGGAATACGTCGTGAAGGAAGGTGAAATCGTTATTGTTGACGAGTTTACGGGGCGTTTGCAGCCGGGACGTCGTTGGAGCGAGGGCTTGCATCAGGCCATCGAGGCGAAGGAAGGTGTGCCGATTCAGAAAGAGACGCGCACGTATGCGTCGGTTACGTTCCAGAACTATTTCCGTATGTATGAGGCTGTTGCAGGTATGACCGGTACCGGCCTCTCCTCAGAAGAGGAATTCTTTACTGTCTACGGCCTTGAGGTGGTTCAGGTACCAACCCATCGTCCGATTGCCCGTAAGGACTATGACGATCTTATCTTCCAGAATGCCCGCGGGAAGTACAAGGCACTCGCGGCCCACGTAAAGGAGGTGCATGAGAAGGGACAGCCGGTTCTCATCGGTACAGTGTCTATTGAGGACAATGAAGTAGTGAGCGAAGCGTTGCGGGAGGTGGGTATTCCACACGAAGTATTAAACGCAAAGAACCATGAGCGCGAAGGAGAGATTATCGCGAGTGCCGGCAGGAAGGGAGGGGTTACCGTTGCAACAAACCTTGCAGGACGCGGCGTCGACATCAAGCTTGGAGGTATTGGGGCGTCTGAAGAGATGCGCGAAGAAGTGAGGACCTTCGGTGGTCTTGCGGTTATTGGTACCGAGCGTCACGAGGCACGGCGCATTGATGATCAGTTACGTGGCCGTTCTGGCCGCCAGGGCGATCCGGGTGAGACGCGATTCTTTGTCTCGCTTGATGACAAACTCATGCGCGTCTTCGCGTCGGATATGGTTAAGAACGTTATGGGATCCTTTAAGATCCCTGAAGACGAGCCGATACAGAGCTCGCTTATCACCAAGGCTCTCGAGACTGCACAGAAGCGCATTGAAGGCTTCAACTTTGACTCACGCAAGCAGGTGCTCTCCTACGACGATGTGCTTAACACCCAGCGTTTGTCGGTATACCGCGAGCGCATGACCGCCCTTAAGGGTACGAACGAGGAGATTGAAGACTTGATACGCATGCTTATTAGCGGAAGCCCTGATGCGCTTGTTGCGTTCGAACAGAAGCGTGAGGAGTTTGGACCTGAGGCCGTGGCGATGCTCATGCGCCGTTTGCTCCTTCAGGTTACGGATACCTTCTGGCTTGAGCACCTCGAGACCATGGATTATCTCCGTCGCTCGGTATCCCTTCGTGCGTACGGACAGCGTGATCCGTTGATTGAGTATCGAAAGGAAGGTCTTGCGCGTTTCAAGACGATGCAGGAAAGCATCGCAACAGCGGTGGCGGAAGCCATTCCTCGTATACGGCCGGCCGACGACGCTCGCATTCGTGCGGAAGAAGAGAAGACTCGTGCGAGACTGGTTGCAGCGTCGGCAGGAAGCGACACAAGTGCTGAGGCTCCGGAGCCGGTCCGAAACGAGAATACCTACAACAGGAATGACGAGGTAACAATACAGAAGGGCGAGGAGACGCAGACCCTGAAGTATAAGAAGGCAGAACCGCTTCTTGCAGAGGGTTGGGTTATCGTCTCGAAATAGTTCCCGGCAAAGAAGAAGAGCCGTCCCGTTTCCGGGGCGGCTCTTTTTTGTCACAAGTGATTTCGGAACATGTACTCATAGATGGTGCCGACTGCGTCACGTAGTCGGACCTGCGCAACGCCAATGACAAGGTTCGTGCGGCTTCCTCCGAGTTCATAGAATATGGGTTCTATGCCTCGTACCGCAAGTTCATTCAGGATGTGCGTTACTCGCACAAAGCTTTTTCCGAGATCTTGGCCCACAACGCAGACAATGCCGATCTCCGACGTTAGGCTGACCTCAGCGCCGCACGTGTCACGGATTGCGCGCACAATCGCCTCACGCTGGTCGCCGATTTTTTTGTCCGGAACGATGACGTCTAATGAGCCGAACCCGGTTGTTATATGACAGTCTCCGAGGTCGAACCCAGAAAGCGCTGAGAGCGCGCCGAGGGTGTCTTGGTAGTTTGTGTTCATGCCAGGATTCGTGATGGTAAACATCGTGAATCCTGACTTCTCAGTAACACCCGTAAAGCAGTGGTTGCTGGCGGCTCGCTTGTCGCCATCAGGGTACACATACGTCCCGGGGTTGTTTGGTGTCTCGAGACCGAAGAGTCTCGTGGGAATCCCAGATTCTCGAACCGGGCCGATTGCTTCATGTCCGGGCACGTTTGTGTCGCGATAGGCCATTCCCTCCATCTGTGAGTACGACATACGACCAATGAGGGTCGGCGTCATAGCAAGCATATGCGGATTGGCCACATACACAGCGGGCATGTTTGTTGCATACTCGTAGAGTTCAGCTTCAACCATTGCGGCAATAATCGCCCCGGTGGTAGCGGAACCGTCTCGCGAGAAAGTGTGAATCTTTCCGCGCGAATCGCCTGCGTAGTTTGCAGGGATAACCACATTGCCAGAAAGTTTAGCGCGACGAATTGCACGTCTAGTCATAACAGCGTCATACCGCCCTGAAATACTGAATCGAATCAGTTTCGTTGCGTCGATACACTGCCAACCAGGTCCGAGCATTTGTGTGAACCTGAGTGCGTTTAGATATGCACCACGGCTTTCGATGTAGTCGAATCGATTCTCGCACCGAAGCTTCTTGAAGCGATCTTCGGCCTCATCAAGGCTTGCGATAAGCGCATCCACGAAACCCTGTTCGGGTTCAAGATCCTTTGCGATTTCGAAGAAGCGCTCCTTCACGGCGCGCATCGTTTCAATCGGATGCTCTGTGTGACGCAAGCTTTGCAGAAGCTCGGTAACACTCGTGTCGTGTTCAAGACGCTTTCCGGGGGCCGACACAACAATGTATCGACGCTTCGGATCGCCGCGAATGACTTTGACAGCCTGCCTGAACCCTTCAGCAGATGTCAGACAGGAGTCGCCAATTTCGAGTACGGTGTCGCCCACGGCGCACCTCCTTTTCTGATGTGAGTGAATACATTCTCAAGGAACGCCTGTTCGCATCATGCCTATAATACTAGGTAAAGTCAACGTTCTGTGGTATCGTGCATAAAATGGCTTTCGTCGATGAGATGCACGTACACGCAGTAGCCGGACACGGAGGTCCGGGTGTTGTGCGATGGCTACACATGAAAGGAAAGGATAAGGGTGGTCCTGCGGGAGGCGATGGGGGACGTGGTGGCGACATTATTGTCGAGACGGTCCGTGATCTCGGAGCGCTTGCAGCGTATCGCTACACGAAGCGCATTAAGGCAGAGAACGGAGGACCAGGGGAAGGGAACGACCGTCATGGAAAGGACGGGGAGCCAGTGGTGCTTAAGCTTCCGGTTGGTAGCACCGTAGCGGTTTCTTCAACAGGTGACGTGTTCGATCTTCTTAAGGAAGGGGAGCGCATCGTTGTGCTCAAGGGAGGCCCTGGAGGCTATGGGAATGCCCACTACAAAGGCCCCACAAACCAGAATCCTATGAACTCCATGCCGGGGCGAAACGGCCAGACTGGGGATATCCATATCACCCTAAAGCTCATCGCGGACGCGGGCCTTATCGGCTTTCCGAATGCCGGAAAGTCCTCTCTCTTGAATGAGCTGACCCGCGCCCGCTCACGAGTCGGGGCATACCCCTTCACGACACTCGACCCCCATCTCGGGGACTTTTATGGACGCATCCTGGCTGATATTCCAGGACTTATCGAAGGTGCCTCGGAGGGACGAGGTCTTGGTTCTCGGTTCCTCAAGCATATAGAACGTACGAAGTTTCTTGTACATCTCGTCTCGGTTGAGCAAGAAGACGTTGTTGCAGCCTATAGGGCCATACGGGACGAGCTAACGGCATTTGGTAACGGACTCGACGAGAAAGAAGAACTCGTGGTGCTCTCGAAAGTGGACCTTTTGTCGCCAGAAGAGGCTGAAAAGCTACGAATTGACCTTGAGAAGGCAGCAGGGAAGAGGGTGCTCGCGCTCTCCATTGCAGACGAGAATCTCCTCAAGGCATTTTCCGATACCCTTACGAAGGAGCTTGCCAGGGAGGACGCCTAGGTGGCGGGGGAACTTGCGCCTGTGCTAGCATCACTTCTATGAGCGACTATCGGCCGACCATTGGCCTTGAGATCCATGTAGAGCTGAACACCTCAACGAAGATGTTCTGCTCGTGTAAGAACGAGCCTGAGGGCTCTGAGCCAAACGTGCATGTCTGCCCGGTCTGCATGGCGCACCCCGGAGCACTCCCGGTTGCGAACAAGGAGGCAGTGCGAAAGGTGCTCCAGGTTGGAACCGCTCTTGGCAGCACACTTGCCGACTTCACTGAGTTCGATCGCAAGAGTTATTTCTATCCAGACATCCCGAAGGGGTATCAGATTAGTCAGTACGAACATCCGCTCGTGTCCGGGGGTGAACTCGCGGGCGTTGCTATCACGCGAGTACATCTTGAAGAGGACACTGCACGTTCGTCTCACACGACGAGCGAAGGAGTCAGTCTCGTTGATTTCAATCGAGCAGGTGTGCCGCTCATGGAACTTGTAACCGAACCGGTTATCCATGACGCAGAGACCGCAGGAGTATTTGCACGTGAACTCCAGCTACTCCTTCGCACCATTGGTGCGTCCCATGCAAACCTCGAGAAGGGAGAGATGCGTGTTGAGGCAAATATCTCTGTCTCGAAAGATGATACGTTCGGAACAAAAGTTGAAGTTAAAAACTTAAACTCGTTTCGTTCGGTAGAGCGAGCAATCGCATTTGAAGTGGCGCGACAGTCCAAACTCCTTGATGAGGGAGGCGTCGTTTTGCAGGAGACGAGGGGATGGGACGAAGGAGGACAGAAGACATTCTCACAGCGCCTCAAGGAGGGCAGTGCAGACTACCGCTACTTCCCAGAACCTGATTTACCTAAACTCGCTCTCTCTGAGATCCCTGAGTTCGCTCCTGAAGCCTTGCGTGCGTCGCTCCCAGAACTTCCGTGGGAACGGAGGGCGCGATACCGAGAGCTTGGCCTCAAGGAAAGTGACGTAGCGGTCCTCGCCGGCTCTAAGGAGCGGGGAGAATTTTTCGATACAGTCATTACTGAAGTTGAAGGCGACTCTGCACTCCTTCTTGCGTGTGCGAACTACCTCATCTCAGATGTGGCTGGGTGGTATGCAAAGAGTGGCAAGTCAGAATTTGAAGGACTCGCTCCTGCTTCATTTGTCTCGCTAATCCGTCTCGTGTCCAAGGGAGACCTATCTTCTCGCGGAGCAAAGGATGTCCTTGTGGTTCTCCTAGAGGAGGGAGGTGATCCAGCGTCTATCGCCAAGGAGCGAGGACTAATCCAGGTTAGTGATGAAGGAGCTCTTCGTGAGGCGGTGCTCAGAGTCCTCAAGGACCACGAAGGTCCTGCAGCTGAATACCGATCAGGCAAGGAGTCGTCGCTCCAGTTCCTGATAGGCATGAGCATGAAGGCAACCCAGGGAGCTGGTAATCCTGGAACACTCAAGAAGCTTCTTCTGGAGGAGCTTCATAAGGCGTTCTAGCCAAGCAGGTAAAAAAGAAACTCCTCAGGATCTCTCCTGAGGAGTTTCTTTTATCTGAAAATCGAGCTCGACATACAGGTGTTCATAACCTATCTGAAACGAGGCAAGAAAGTATTATAATCCATGCATGGATGAGATAACTATTGGTGACAAGACTTACATCTCGTCAAAGCAGGCGGCAAAAATTACTGGTTATGCGAAAGACTATGTCGGTCAGCTTTGTCGAGAAGGGAGGGTGGAGGCTCGTCTAGTTGGTCGTAATTGGTACGTACTAGACTCAGCTATCAGAGAGCATAGATTTGGAAAAGAAGATGATGTCGAACCAGTAGTTGAACAGGCAGAACCAGCTACTGATAGGGTCTCTACATGGCAGAAACCTCAATATGTGGCTGAAACGCCTGTTTTAGTGCCTGAATTCAGCAGGAAGCCAGCAGAAACCGTTGGATCTCCGGCAATCGCTGACATGCAGTCTGCGTGGAGAGAGTGGTTTGATGAAAAAAAGACTCCACAGGCAACGTTACCTGACGGCACAGATGATTTTAAGGATGAGTATCTACCTGTAATCGTGCCCGAAACCGCTCCTGAGGCTGTTTTAGAGGCTCAGGAGGTATCGGTGACCCACAGCCCTGACCAAGAAGAAGTAGTCGCTATCTCACGAATTCGGAATCCTGAGCCAGAACTAGCAAAAGCCGCAGAAGAGACAATCCCAAAAGAAGAAAGAGTTGAGCTACATCGATCGTATGCAACAGCGAATACTCCTCGCAAGGAATATGAGGAAGTCTACCCAGAGCAGCCGGTTATCCAACGAGCACAAAAGCCATTAACTAAAGCAGTAGTAGCTGAGACGAAGTCATCGAGCAGTGTCGTTGTTCGTGCAATTCTCATCGTCGTATCCGTTGCTGCAATGCTCGTAGCTCTGATAGGAACAGGGAATGCAGAACGACTTCTTTCTGGAACGAGTCTGGACTACGGAGTTCAAAAGTCCATAATAGACTTTCTCGGAGGAAAGAGTACCTATAAAAGTAGCTTATAAAATAACAATATCTCGTCTCGTATATACAAGATACAATTATAAGATCTGAGATAGTCTGACTCGCTGACATCAAACAAAACTACTTACTTTAGACACAATGTTTAAGATAAAGCCCTCAAATGAGGGCTTTATGACTATATTAAGGAGCATTACTACTACAGAGAGGAATAAAGCAGTATTTACTTTATTTAGGTTGTAAATGCATTTAACTGGTGAAAATACCTCTTTATCTGCAATTATTCTCAACTATACCTATATATAGGATACGTTAAGGCCGTAGACTGTCGCACTTTCGATCCGACTTAATAGGTAAGTATTAACTATTACGGATTGCCGACCCTATGTTCTTAATTAATGTATAGATTCAGTAAGGTTTAAGCTTTTTGTTGAGGTGTGGTTCCTTGCGGGCTAACTAAGACACCTTGGACATGAAATATTTGCGGTCACATCAAAATTCTATCTAAGTTTTTTTGATTTTTTTGTTTTAAATAAATTCTTGCGATTGCGATCGATAAATTGCTAAACGTGTGTGCAAGACTATCCACAAATGAGTATGCAGTAAATGCTAAATAACAAGCTAAAATGTAGTTAATTCGGATATCCGACCTACTGCACCTTGAACTCTCTCCTCCAGAAAAATTTAATCTCAACGAAAGAGGCCTCTGCACTTTCCGGATACAACGCTGACTACTTGTCGCGACTTTGTCGTGAGAAGAAAATTGCAAGCTCACAAGTTGGCCGCACGTGGCTGATTGAGAGAGCCTCACTTGAGGTTTTCATGGAGACTCAATTAGATAGAAAAATTGAACTTGCTGAGAATCTTGCTCGCGAGAGAGAGCTTGAGTATCGTAAAGCAAATAGTCCTGTTACCCAGGTTTCTGGAGTAGCGAATGATCTTGAAAATAGGATGCGTGTAGCAACACAGTCGATGCTCGGAGCATTTTCTTCCGTACGCATACCACGTTCTATGCCGGTTATGAGTGGTCGCGCATTTGCCGCAGGACTTACTGCATTCGTACTTGGCGCGAGTGTAACACTCGCAGGCAGTGGAGTTGTGGCACGCGCAGGTGAGATGATCCTCGCTTCAGCATTTGAAGTTCGTGCACTCGCTATTGCTGCTGTCTATACCTCGAATTCACTCGCAGTAGAGAAGACTGCGGAATTTTCTAGAATTGCTGAAGATGAAATAAAAAAGATAGAGATAGCACTTGTTCGTGCGACAGACACACGAGTGGCAACGCTACCCCTGACCTTGGGTGAAGCTATGAAGAATTCGCATGAGCCAGTAGAGATGACTAAGCTCGCGAACGTACACGCAAGAGAAATTTTTGAAACGTATCCTGAGCCTCTCACGTTTACACAAATCGTTGCAGGAATCACTCATGCTGCAACTCACCCCGAAGAAATACTTGCAACAACTGCACGTGAGGCGATGCTCGCATACAACCGACTTGGTGTGAACGCACTCAACGATATTCAAACAGTCCTTGCTCTTCACCTGCGTGGAGTTGAAGCGGCAGCGAACGGCTTGGTGTCAGTTAGCTTGAATACGAGAGATATCGCAGTACGGACACCATTGGCTATTGGAAACGTATTTGTGACAGCGTCTTCTGCAGTACTGTCTTCGTATGAGCGTGCGGTCTATGCATATGTCGAGAATATTGATGTGATACCGGGTGCCATTACCGGTACGGTATATGGGATTGGGAACTATATTGGCGGCACGGTGGCTATGGGCGTACAGTCTGCACCGGTTGTCTATGAAGAGAGCGTACTAGCCTTCGTAGAAGAGTCAGTATCTGCAGGATTGATGATCTCTGAGGGCTCATTTGCCTTTGGAAAAGAAGCTGACAGAACTGTTTGGGGTCTTCTAGAAGCCCAAGACCGAGCCGTAGTCCAGTCAGTAGAGCGAGCAAGGTTGGCTGTTAGAAGTATTGAGAACGGGGTAGCACATGCAGTGCTTGCTATCGAATCAGTGCCTTTAGTCGCTACTGACAAGACTCTCGGGGTTGTAGGAGGTATTGCACTTCGTATCGAGTCGGTTGATACCAGCATGCTCTCAGCGTCGCCACTGGCTTCTTTTGATATTGATCGATTCGTTCCCGAGTTCCTACGAAACGTAACAGCGGTTTTTGCGCACGCAGTGGGAAGCGCCTTCCATGGAATCTTCGGTCCGCTCGCTGGCTTCTTCGGTGCATCAGAAGAAGTTGGACTTGCCGTTATTCCAAACGATCCAAGTTCATTCCCTGTACCGAGTGGCACTACTGGTACGGAAGAGGCAGTGAAAGGAAACACGACAGTCTATACCGGACCGGTGACCATCGTGCGTAACGAATACCCAACGGTGACATACGGTGGGGTACCACAGTCCTATGTCGACGAGCGCTTCGATTTCCTTCGTCGCACGCTTTATAACCGAATTGAAGATGTTTCAAATAACTACACGTTCTCTGGCGAGATAATGAACAGTAGTATCGTCGACACCAGAATTAGTGATTCAACATTTGAGGACGGTGCGATTACCAACTCAACTTTCACTGGGGGATCGATTACCGGCTCTTCTCTCAATGTCGCATCTACGACTATCACAGGTTCGCTAACTGTTAACGGAGATATCGTAGCGAATGGCATTGTCTCAACAAGCTCAACGAGCACGAACGCAACGTCAACAAATCTTTTTGCTACGAACGCATCCTTCACCAACCTTCTCGGCGAGAACGCGACAATTACAAACGCAACCACGACAAACTTCTATGCGGCAGTTGCGAGTGTTGTCGACGGATTCTTCACAAACCTCACGGCGACACTTGCAACCATTACGAATGCGGTTATCACAAACCTCACGGCAACTGACGCGGTGTTCACAAACGCAACCAGTACGAATGCAACTTCGACTAACCTGTTCACGACGAACGGCACTGTTGAGAATCTTCTTGGGACGAACGCGACAATTACGAACGCAACGTCAACAACGTTCTACGCAACACTAGCCACCATCTTTGACGGATTCTTCACAAACCTCACGGCGACACTTGCGAACATCACAACGGCAGTGATTGCGAACCTTACGGCTACTGACGCGGTATTTACGAACGCGACATCGACAAATGCTACATCAACGAATCTCTTTGCAACCAACCTTACAGCTACAAACGCAACATCAACAAATCTCTTTGCCACGGGTGCACGGTTCACGACCGCCGTCATTGATGCGCTTACCTCACCGCTTGCGAACATAACGACCGCAATTATCACAAACCTCACGGCAACGAACTCAACGCTTACCAACGCAACCTCAACGAACGCATTCGCTCTCACCTATGTCACCCCGTCCCGACTCCTGTCAGTAGGTGCAAATGGGGTTGCAACCTCAACTAGTCTCTCCTCATGGGTTACCGGAACGTTGAATCAGCTCACGGTAACGGATAACGGCATAGGGGGTGTAACGCTGTCGCTCCCTTCAACAATCGTGATTGGAAGCTCGCAGCCAACCACCATCGCAAGTAACGGCGCTACGTCCACGTTTGGAGGTGGTATTCAAGCAACCTTTATCGAGGGCGGTCAGTACGTCGCAGGCCCGTACATTCTCGCCACTTCAACAACCGCTACCTCTGCGTTCTCAGGGAACATCGCGGTTGGCAGAAACACAACGTTGGGAACCAGTGCCGCTGATCTCCTTACGGTTAACAGCACGATTAGCTCAAGCCTGATTCCAACCACGAACAACACCTACGACTTTGGATCAACAGGAAGCTATTGGCGCCGCGGGTATATAGACGAGCTCACGGTTAACAATCTCTCAGCTGCTTCAACCTCAATTGCAGGCACAGTCTCAAGCTCGTTCACGCTAAACGCAGACAACGCAACCGCAGACACTGAAGACAGTACCCTTATCTTCAATCGTGGAAGTGCTTCGCCACACGCGCTCTTGACCTGGAACAGCACCCTGGACCGCTTCGAGTTCAATATGCCGGTCTTCTCTGCGAATAGTGTCTTCACGAGCGCGACAACAACAAATTTCACAACCACGAACTTCACCCTCAACAGCAACCTCTTCACAAGTCTTCTTGGTACCGGCCTCTCAAATATTGGTGGCGCCCTCACAGTTAACTACAGCGATCTCGCTACTGACTTCTTCCGCCAAGGAGGGAACTCGTTTGGTGCAACTGCGGTGCTTGGTACTAACGACAGTAACAACCTCGCGTTTGAGACCAACAATGCTACGCGCATGACCATCGATACATCAGGAAATATCGGTATTGGTACTACGAATCCAGGAGCGAAGTTAGAAGTGGTTAACAGCACTCTATCAAGTGTGATTCAGAGGCTCGTTGGCAATAATAACTACAACCTTGATATCACGTCTGAAACGAATTCCGATGCCGTAAACGGTAACAGATTTAAGTTCGCCATAGGTTCGGCCGGTGGCGAGTACTTGTTCTCTACAAGCGGTGGAGATCGGATGATTATAAATTCATTAGGTAATGTCGGTATTGGTACAACATCCCCCTCATCTCCTTTGAATATTGTAGGTAACGGCGGAATTCGTGGGAACACCGCGGAGTTCAATTCAAATATAGGTTCAGGAAGCACCGTTATGAACCAGCTCAACATAACGAATACTACAGGATACGGTCTTGTTGTCGGCTTCAACGGTTCTGGAATAACCCCTAGTGGATACCATGCGGTGAATGGTGCCCATATTGTTAACGTTCAGAATGGCCCCTTAACGTTTGGCACAAACAACGTTGCTCAAGTGACGATTCTTGGTTCAGGAAACGTCGGTATTGGCACCACCTCTCCTTCAAGTTTGCTGCATGTTGCAGGAGCAACAGGCTCAACACTTAATTACATTCTTGAGCCGTCCGGTTGGTCAGGAATGAAGCACCGGTTTGGCGTTCAGTATTCAGGTGACACCCCAGTGCTTTCCAATAACGCACTTCTTACCTCAGCTACAGCGGGAACACTTGATAACACAGCACAAACAGGTTCCGCGCTTATTCTTGGAGCAAGCGGTTCCCTGAACTATGTGCAGGCATCTGCTGGTTCAGGTTCTCGCACCTTTACGTCCGCATTGTATATAAACAGCGCAGGCAATATCGGCATTGGCACCACGGTCTTTGTGGGCGACGAAAGACTCAATGTAAATGGCCGTATCCGTGCGGGCACCTTCCAGGGCTTCAACGTAGGTGGGGCGACGTTCTATGGTGCAGAACCAACAGGTACCACGGCTTCACTCCTGTTACATCAAGCCGGTGTCGCGTCAGTGATACTTGGAAGCAAGCCAAATGATTCAAACCTATACCTCACCAACGATTACGGAGCTGCTGGTCTTGGTAACGCTGCTACCTCTCTCACCATCACCTCTGCGGGCAACGTTGGTATTGGTACAGCAACACCTTCTCTTGGAAAGTTACAGGTTGTTGGAAGCGCGTCCACTCCAGCGATATATGCGGAGCTTGCAGGCGTAGCTAACAATATAATTCTGCAAACAGGGGTAACGGGTGGCAATGGCACCTTCGGTTGGAAACTCATGCAGGACGAGTTGACCACAGGCGACCTGTTTTTGAAACGGCGATTGTCGAGTGTCGACAGCGATGTGATGTACTTCCAGCGTGCTACAGGCAACGTCGGTATTGGTACAACAGGACCAACCACGAAACTGCATGTTGCAACAAACGGCGTAGCACAAGCCCAGATACAGAACACATCAGGGACAACGAAGAATGCCCAACTCCTCTTTACAGATAACGGAGGTACTGGCTGGCGTATCGGTAGTGATGTAAGTACAAACAACAATACGGACAATTTCCAAATCTATAAGGACTCACTTGCAGCAGCGGTACTTACGATAAATTCTTCAGGCAACGTCGGTATTGGTACAACAACGCCAGCCGATAAATTAGATGTATTTGGTGGCGTATTGATTACTGGAAACGATGCGCGCCTTCGCCTCCAGAGAACGACAGGTCCAAACTATGTTGACTTCAACAGTAGTAATCAATTTCGCGTACGAAGCATCGCTTTAAATGACACGGGTGATACGTATCCTTTCACAATCGATACAACTGGTTATGTCGGTATAAATACCACAAGCCCATTAGCAAGGATGCATATTATAGGCGGAAACAATACTAGCCTTACGCTCGATAGGACAGCGAGCCCTGCGGCACAGCGGTTCCGTATGTTCGTGGGAGATGGTACGGGCGGGACAATAGCAGATGAGAATTACATCGTATCTGCTAATACCGGACTTCATTTCTGGGGTGGGGGCTCTGGAACAACGGAGTACGTGACATTCCGTGATAACGGCAACGTCGGTATTGGTAACACGAATCCAATCTATGTGGGTCTCGGAGTTAATACCAATCCAGTGCTCTCGGTCCTTGGACCTATTCAAGGTGGTTCGGCGACTCGCTCTGCAGCCGCACTGGGAGCCACAACTGCGTTCTTTGATGTGAACGGGTGGTGGGGAATGCGTGCCGGTACCGACAACTCCTTTAACATCGATGTTTACAACGCAGCCAATCCGATTGCTGCACTAACGGTGCTCCAAGACGGTAACGTGGGTATTGGTACTGCAAACGCACCTTCAAGACTTACTGTTGCTGGGAATATAGAAACTACGAATGGTGCCGATCGAAGTTTAATACTACGTTCTTCAACAAACTATAACTACGAACTTCGAGCCGCAGGAGATCATTTCCAGATTCTTGAGGCTGGGGACGCTGCAAAGGTACGTTTTCATATCAGTTATCCGAACGGTAACGTGGGTATTGGTACTACCGCTCCTGGGTCCAGGCTTCACGTGAGCGGTGGTGGAATGATCGTCAATACTGTTGGTGGCGTTGGAACGTCTATTGGTAGACACATTAATCTCGGCTCTGTTGCCAGCCCAACAGACTGGAGGCCATATTCTGGCTCTACAACAGGAGCAATTCAGATGGAAAATAGTGCAACAGAAGGATTTCTTCTTGTCGCAACGCAGGGAGCGGCAGTGCCAAGAACTCAGTTCATTACTACGGGGGGATTTGAGATTAATGTCGGAGCAACTATTGGCGGCGGGGCTGGAACTAGCGCAATCCACATATTGTCTTCGGGTAACGTCGGTATTGGGAACAGCGCACCAACCGGAAAATTAACCGTCGCTGATGCTGGTAGTGTTACGCCTAATCTTATTATCGAGAGAACGATCGGTGGTGCAGACGCCCTCCGACTCACGACGACCTTCTCTGGAGGGAATGCTGTCGCCCTGAACCCCTTCATCACGGGTGCAGACAATGGCGGTTTTGAAATCACGCTTGCTGGGACACAGCGTCTGGTAATCACACCTGCAGGTAACGTCAGTATCGGTGGCACATCGGCTGCAGAGAAGCTCTCCGTAACCGGAAATATTCTTTCCTCAAATCTTGCTGGTTCAGGTAATCGCTGCGTGTACGCAGATCTAAATGGTGTACTTCGTGTATCTTCAGGAGATTGTGGTCTTGCATCTGCAACAGGTGATAACCTCGGAAACCACATCGCTACACAGAACATTCAGTTGAATGGAAACTGGCTCTCTGGAGATGGAGGTAGCGAGGGAATATTCGTAAATGCTGCAGGAAACGTCGGTCTTGGTGACACTACTCCCGATGCAAAACTAGAAATCCTTCAGGGTAGCGACACTTCAGCACAAGGTCTGCAAATCACTCGTTCAAACGATACAGACTACACGCGACTTTATATGGCTGCAGGTCTCGGTTCGTTGAGCGATCCACTCATATTCAATACCGCATTCGCCGGGGACGTTGCTGCCATCGGTAGAGATGGTAGTGCGTATTTTGCTGGCAATGTCGGTGTTGGCACGACAAATCCAGCAGGAAGACTCCATGCTTCCACGCTCAATGATGGTGCAGAATCCATACCTCTCTATCTAAGTAACTCAGCTAACACAACAGGTACCTCAGTAAGTCTTGGATTTAATGCCCACAGCACAAACAGTCTCCTTACGGGAAAGATTAGTAATCTAATCGTAGGTCCGGATAACTATCACTTGGCGTTCTATACCTATGGTGGAGGCCTAACGGAAAAGATGCGCATTACCCAAACTGGTAATGTTGGTATTGGAACTGCCACACCAGCGCACAAGCTTACCGTTACCGGTGGCCACTTGGCGGTCGAAAGTGGGGGTGTGTATGTCGCCTCGGGCAATTTGATGAGCTTTAACTATGGAGTTGATAATGCGTATTACGTTGCAAAAGTTGGGAGCAATCTCAGTCTCAACACAGGTGGAGCGTTCACGTTCATGGGAGGGAACGTTGGTATTGGCACCACTAGTCCAAGCTATCTCCTCACAAACGTTTCCGGTACTGCACCCTCGGGTGCCGCGACAGACGCATTTTATTGGAGCACCACCCAAAATGACTGGGCAGCAGTTATTAGCAACCGCGCAGCAGCAGGTGGCGCATATGGATTGCGCCTACATAGTGAGGGAGTCGCCTCAACCGATTTTCCTTTGATGATCTCAAGTGGTACGAGTCCAGGCACAGTTCGGGTTGCTGTTACGGGTGAGGGTAATGTTGGTATTGGCACCACAAGCCCGGGCGCTCTTCTGCAGGTTGGAAGTGCTGCCGCTCGAGGTTTCAGGGTGTACGGTAATAATTCTCCTTATGGCGTTGCACTTGCTGGAGATACGGGAGGCTGGGCGTACGGCTATAATTTCGAAGGTAATGCAGGAGCGGCATTAGGTGGATTCCAGGCATTTGGCGACAACAATACACTCTCTAGCTACTATGTTGGTACTTACGCAAATCAGAGGATAACGATTCTTAGTGGGGGCAATGTTGGTATTGGTACAACAGACCCAGGTAGTGCGCTTGAGGTGAAGCGTACGGCAAGTAATGCAGGTATCTATGCTAACTACAACGACACTAATAAAATTCGCTTCGAGGCTGCATCAAACGGTAACAGTTATTTCGGTATCACAACTGGCAGTGGCAGCTTAAGTATCGGCAATACTAATAACGCAGATGCAATATTCTTAACTTCTTCGGGCAGGGTCGGTATTGGTACAACAGGACCCGATGAGTTGCTTCATGTCGGTAAAACTGGGAGTGACGCCGTGATTAAGGTAAGTGCATCTGTCGCAGGAGCGTACTTTGTTGCTGATTCTGCAACAACAGGTTTTTATGGTCTGCAGCTGCGTGCAGCAAGTACACCAAAATGGATGATTGGTGATTACTCAGGGGGATCAAACCTACAGTTCATTCAAGGCACCATTACCAATACACCGAAGATGACATTGGATACCAATGGAAATCTCGGTATTGGCAGTCTCTCGCCAGGGCTTAAGTTAGAAGTGGTAAGTGGTGTGGTTCCTGCATACGACGCCTATACACGTGCCGGAGCAGCGGTGTTCGTTTCGCCAACCGTTAATGCGACAAACTCTGGAACAGCACCAAATGCCGCAGAAAATGTCCTAACTCTTGTCCGTCCTGGTGTAACCGGGGACGTATACCCGAGCGTTGCAGAACTGCGGATTGCAAAGACAACAACTGGCATTCAGGCAAGCACACGGCTGGATTTCCGTCTGTTAGACACGGGTGCTTCTACTTTCGGTACGCCGCTTAGTTTGCTTTCAAATGGTAACGTCGGTATCGGTACTACAGAGCCCGAAGGAAAATTCCATGTTCTAGGAGGGACGGCAGGAACTGTTACGGCACACGGTAATGCCAATCTCGGAGTATTCGAGGGTAATGGTTCCAACGGTATATCGATACTGGTTCCTAACGGAAGTCTAAGCAAGATCCAATTTGGGAGCCCCGCTGATAACATAGGTGGATTAATTCAGTATCAACAGTCTACGAAGACCATGCGAATTGGTGCGGGTTCTGATACCGCTGGTGGTATTACGCAGCTAATTTACGATCAGGGACAGGTTGGTTTTACGCTCAGCGCTGCAGGGAACGTCGGTATTGGTACAACAACACCCGTGGGTAAGCTCTCCGTGACTGGAGGAGGAACAGGTACTGGCATCAATTTTCAGACAGCTAATTCCTCGAACAGTCCGCTCTTCACTATCCAAGACAACGGCAATGTCACTGTCGGTGCCGGTTCTGCCATAAGTACTGTGATTAAGTTTGGTGTGAAGCTGGCCACAAATCAGCATGTTGCTATGTACAACAACGGCGGCCAGACGACACTTGCCGGTCTTAATGATGCAGGATCTCTCGCAGGACTGCGTATCGAGGGTTCAAATCTTGCTCTTGGCGGTGCTGGGGGAACGACTCACCTGACAATTAGTAGTACGGGCAACGTCGGTATTGGTACCAGCGACACTGGTTTTGGAAAACTTACCATTCTCCAAAACACAAATGGCCCTCTGCGATTATGGATGAGGAATGAAGATGCTGGTTCGTCTGCCACTGCAGGTATCGTCTTCAATGCATCTGGTAATAGTTGGCAGGTTGGAATGGGGTCAGCTGCAAATAACAGCAACGCACTTGCCTTTATTGTTGATGTATCAGGGACACCGACCGAAAGAATGCGTATCACTACAGGAGGCTTCGTTGGTATCGGCACAGTAAATCCAGGCGCTAAGCTCGAAGTAGCTAATGGAAACATCCGCTTAAGTGGTACGGGCGATGCGTATATCGATTCTGTTGATATGTCTGCAACAAAACGTCGCGGTCTTAGTTTTAGCGACAATGCAGCAACTACGTTCAATCTCTATGCAGGAGGTAACAGTACATATAACTCAAATACCGAAGGCACAACTAAATTCTTCTTCCGTACATCTGGAGGGGGAAGTATAGAGAAATGGATATTCAACTCTGCGGGAGCTGGTGACCTTATGGAGATAGCAGCTGGTGGATTCACCAACGGCTATGCTCGAGTTTTCGGAAGATTATATGTTGATGGCAACGTCGGTATTGGCAGCACCGCACCTCTGGGCAAACTCCATGTATTAACTACAGCAGAGACTGCGCCTAATTCGATATCTGCATTTGATGCACGACACACAGTCTTTGGTCCCACCACTTCAGACGGCCTGGCGTTCTCTAAGGGAACGGCAGGAAGTGCATACATAAGTTCTATTCGTCCGGGAGTTGCCTGGGATCCTCTTGCCATACAAGCATCTACGTTTGCTTTTAACCCGGGTGGAGGTTCATCTGCATTCTTTATAACCAACAGCAGTAATGTAGGTATTGGAACGGTAAGTCCGACTGCCCCTCTCCATGTTGTTTATCCGTTTGCAAAAACAGACACGACAGAGCGTGCCGGACTCGAGATTAGCTCCAATGATGGTTCAGGTTGGTTCGGTCTCAAGATTCGCGGTATAGGTGCTGCCAGTCAAGCGAATCGAACATTTACACTCCAGACACACGAGTCCGGCTCCTCTAATAGCGGCAACATCACTCTGCAGCCTTATGGTGGTAGGGTCGGTATCGGTGAGACAAATCCCGGCAGCAAGCTTACCGTAGTAGTCAATACAGGGGATGGAGATGGTATTAACGTTACTAACGCAAGTAACTCGTCGTACGTTTCGCTTTTTGTTATGGGTTCAACGGGTCACAGTATTAGTAACTGGGCGAATTCCACAGTGCTTGAGGCGGTGCCGGCCTCAACTGGGGGGCTTGTGCTCAGCAGTTATACCGGCAAGATCACCTTCCAGACCTCAAATAGGAGTAACCGGATGACGATACTTGAGAACGGTAACGTCGGTATCGGTACTACAAACCCACTTGCTCAACTTGCTGTTGGCGGCACACAGGCCGGTAATGCGGGTTTTGAGATTGTCCCTGGTTCGGGCATTGTGGCTCAAGCATACAACCGCACAGGTGGTGCTTATGCGTCTCTGAACTTCGACGGTTCCACTATCGGCTTCCGTCCGGGTGGTTCAACGGCAATGTTTATTGCTGGCACTGGCAACGTAGGTATTGGTATGACAGATCCTGCATACCAACTCGAGGTTGGAAAAACAACAGGAGGAGTTATCGCTATTTCCACAGCTGGAAATGCTGGATCCAATGCCTCTCCTCTGCCGGCAACACTTAATTTCCTTGGCTATGGTGATGTGGTAAAGGGCGCCATTAGTGTGCAAGATCGT
Organism: uncultured bacterium; assembly: GCA_947085505.1. Taxonomy (GTDB): domain Bacteria; phylum Patescibacteriota; class Minisyncoccia; order Phycocordibacterales; family Phycocordibacteraceae; genus C7867-001. The sequence continues at coordinate 30,389 of CAMTWI010000002.1, read as the reverse complement.
ACCGGGAACTTTTTAGGAGGATGGATGAAGTTGCAGACTGCAGATAGTTCCGACGTGCTTCAAGACAGGATATTCATAGATAGGGATGGTAACGTTGGTATCGGTACCACAAATCCAACTCATAGGTTGGAGGTTGTAAACGTGACGGGCGCTGTAGGAACAAACACGATTGTTGGCTCATTCACCAAGGCAACAACTAATGGGGGAGGTAGCGCATCAATTAGACTGACTTCAGATGGTTATTCCACAGATATCCAAACGAACAGCGGCGGCACGGGCCCGTTCACTTATGGAACTTTTGTCGATACAAATATCGTCAATAATTTCACGGATGCATCTGGTCCCTATGGAAACATAAATTTCGTTACTAATGGTGCTGTAAAGATGACTATTACTGGAGGTAATGCTAGTGGCAACGTCGGTATTGGTACGGCATCTCCAGGTGCAAGATTACATGTCTTAGGCTCCGACACTCTTCCTGTGTATGTGGCAACTTCTGATGCCAATGCTTCGTATGTGCGGTTCTTCACGGGTTCAACTGTTAGTCGTGGAGGTTTCGGGTACAACACAGCTGGAGCAGTGTTTCTCAATGCGGCTCTCAGTACTGCAAATATGGTGATTCTTAATGGTGGCAACGTCGGTATCGGAACCGCAGACGCATCGCGCAGACTTACCGTGGTTAATGATGGATCAACCAACCTCGTCAGTTCCTTCCAGTTCGGTGCAAGTGGCGCGATAACTACGGTCGGAGCAGATGCAACTCAGGGCAGAATCCAGGCATATACAAATGCATACGGGAGCTCAGCAACTCTTCTGCTCAACCCGGATGGCGGAAGTGTTGCGCTCCCAGGAACAGTTTCCTGTACTGGTCTCCAAACAAATGGTTCTGGTGTCATTAGTTGTGCGTCGGACGAGAACCTCAAGGATATACAAGGTGTGTTTACAACAGGACTCAGTGGACTTCGCGGTATCAATCCTCAGACCTACACCTGGAAGGAGGGCACCGACTACTTCGATGGCGGCATTCAGTACTCTGGATTCATCGCTCAGAACGTAGGCGCAAACATTCCAGAGGCAATGAACGAAGGTGTAAATGGCATAAAACAAATCAGTACAACGGCTATTCTCGCTGCGTCCGTGAACGCTATCAAGGAGCTCGACATCCGTACACTCGCTCTCGCACCAGCAGCACAAAACCAGGCAGCGCATTCGCTTGCGGTATCAACTGATGCAAGTATTGCCGGAAAACTCACGGTTACCGGCATCGGAACCTTTAGCAACTCTCTCACGGCAGCGAGTGTCTTTACACAAGGCTCTGTAACTGCAGTAGCATTCCTCACTAACAGTGCAGTAACTCTCCCAAGTGAGGTTCTTACAAATGGCAGTGCAGACCTCTTTAAGATGGCGAGTTACGCCATAACGAGCATGCAGGCACTGTCCGAGCGAACAGATCTTCTTGCCGTACGTATCGATGAGGTTGAGACTCGTCTCGCTCTACTTGAGGCAAGCTCAGCTACTGAACAAGTCTCAGGAGCGGTTGGCCTTACGCTTGCAACACTCAAGAGCATGCTTCAAACTCTCGGTATCTATCTTGAGAATGGTATCGCGCAGTTTGAGACCTTGGTATTCCGCCAACTTGCGGTTGCTAAAGACACCAATGGTGACTCATCTGCAGGTAGCCAGACCATACTTGCAGGGAACACCGTTGTTGAAGTTCAAAACCCATATGTGCTCCCAACCTCAAAGATCTTCGTTACCTTCACGGGCCCTATACAGGGCGCCTGGTACCTAAGCAATAAGGAAGCCGGGAAGTTCCGCGTAACGCTTGCGCAAGGTCAATCAGCAGACGTCTCCTTCGACTACTTCATACTCCAGACCGAAGGACAGCTTGCATCCCCAGGCGCTGCTGGCAAAACACAAACACAGAGCGAACCGACACCAAGCCCGTCAACTGAGCCACTTCCGCCAGTCTTCCCGGGCGAGGGAACGAGTACCACTACCCCTGTTGTGAGCTCTGGAGACACCACACCGCCTTCAATAACCCTAAACGGCCCTGCAGCCCGCGAAATTGACCAGGGTGCTACATGGATCGATCTGGGCGCTACAGCATCAGATGAGACCGACGGAGACCTTACAGCCTCTATACAAGTGCAAGGGACAGTTGATACGAGCACACCAGGCACGTATACAGTCACATATTCGGTATCAGATGCAGCAGGGAACCAGGCACACGTATCCAGAATTGTGTCTGTAAAGGCAGTAGCTGCACCTGCACCAGAGCCAACATCAACTCCTGAGCCTGCACCCGCCCCATAAACGCAAAAGCCTTTTATATAAAAGCTTTTCCATCTCGGATAGCCGAGTTTTTAGCTTAATTTGTCATGAAATGTGTACTGAATAGTCCTCTAAACAAGGTGTTGCCGGGCTAATATGCGGCCTTTCCAAAGTTAAACAGTGTATATCACAGGTAAATAGATCACCATTGCCACAGCAAAGAGGGATTTTAGGTACATAGGAGCAGCTTTTAATGCCTTCAGCTCAACAATACGAGACATAGCAGGCGATATGTCTAATAAATCCAACATCCTGTGTCTATGTGTGTTTGTTCTAATTCGGCAGACTAGAGAGTCATTGGTGCCAATAATTAAGGCGTGACGGCACGATTGATTGCTTCTTGCACTACTTGTTTGTGTGGGACCATTCTGTGCAAGAGACCTGCTTGAGAAGAGAGTGTGAGTGAAGCAACTCGCGGAAGTTTGACTGCTTATCGAGTGAGTTTCTTGTCAACAGTCATAGTGTAGGAGTGAATGGAATCTCTAGATAATATATAGATATTCCACGCTCTTTCATGTCTGCTCCTTCTGATAAAAATATTCTTCTCTCGTCTACTGAGGCAGCAGAGATTGCTGGCGTCACGAGTGGATACATTACGCGTGTTTGTCGCGAAGGAAAACTAAAAGGCGTGCGTAGAGACGCATCATGGTTTGTTGAAAGAGCAGAGCTTGAAATATATCTCGTAAAAGTTGCTGCAGAGAAAAAAGTGCGCGCGGAGAAGTTGGCTCAGGAGCGCGCAGCAGAGTACTACGCAAATGTTCCAAAGAAGAGTTCTCGGAGATCTCCAACACTTTCTCGAACGATGGCGGTGTCGTTTGCGACGCTCTTTCTTGTAGCAGGAGCAGTATGGGCAGAAGGAACACTGGTTACACCTCCTGTACAGAAGCAGACCACTGTAGCAAGCGCACTCGCTTCCGCTCCTTCACTCGAGCTCAATGTGCTAGGTGTGTACGACACACTCAAAGAGTGGTTCCTGCATCCGGTATATCGATTCGTGCAACGTGTCGTCCCTACGCGCACACCAGGAATTGCTGAGGCGATAGCAACACCTACCCTAGAAACAAAAACAATCATCGAGCGAATAACCGAACGTGTTATTGAACGTACACCCGTACACATGACGAGGTACGTTACAGAATCAGTCACAATCAATGGAATAACCGAAGCAATTCTCAACGAGAGGCTTCTAACGACGCGAAACCAGACAACCGAAGACATTCTCAAAAAGATCAATGATCGGAACTATTCAACTGCAGGCGACTCAAGTACTTCAAGCGGCAATCTTGATGGAAGCACTATTACAAACGCAACCTTCAGCGGTACCTCAGTTACCACCAACACACTTACGGCGACAAACGCAACCACCACCAACCTCTACACCACTGGTTTCGGCATTGGACTCGATTACCTCACAGACATAACGGGATATGGACTCGATATTCAGAACGGACAGCTGGTTGTTACACTTGCGGCAAGTCCCTTTGCAACCAGTACTGCAGACAGCTGGTTTACCTCAAAAGACACTGACGATCTAGCTGAAGGATCAACGAATCTATACTTCACGAATGCGCGAGCACGAAGCGCTTTCTCCAGCACAGCAACCGGCCTTACGTACACAAGCGGAACCGGCGCTCTCTCCCTTACTGCTGGATACACCATCCCGTTAACGGCTTCAACCACCGCCTGGAACACTTTCTACGACACGCCTTCTTCCCGCATAACGGCAGGTACTGGGCTCTCCTGGAGCGGCAACACCCTCAACGTCACGGGTGGCGGCGGCGGAGGAGTATCGACAACAACCGCAAACACCTGGAGCCAGCTTCAGACCTTTACGTCTGGCATCAACGTTAACAACGAGACCTTCACCGACCTCACCGGTGCCGGTCTCCAGAACCTCTCTGGTGTCTTAACCCTCAACACAACCGGAGACTGGACCGGTACCTTCGACGGGCAAGAGGGAAGTTTCTACCTCGCCCGCGCAAACCACACCGGCACACAACTTGCTTCAACCATTTCAGACTTCACCACAACAGCTCGCGGCCTCTTCTCAAGCACAGCAACCGGCCTTACGTACACAAGCGGAACCGGCGCCTTCTCCCTCACGAGCGGATACACCATCCCGCTCACGGCTTCAACAACTGAATGGAACACGGCGTACTTGAACCGCATCACGTCCGCCACATCTCCTCTCTCTATTACAAACAACGTCCTCTCGCTTTCAACTGCAGGAGATTGGGCAGGCTTGTTCGACGGACAGGAAGGTGCGTACTATCTCGCCAACTCATTCTCAACAACGTCTGCAAACAGCTGGCTCGGAACTAAGAGCACAACCGATCTTGCAGAAGGTACCAACCAGTACTACACGCTTGCACGCTTCGCTTCAGCACTTGCGGGCACCTCAACCGACGCTCTTGCTGAAGGCACAACCAACCTCTACTACACAAACGCTCGAGCTGATGCGCGAGTTGCTGCAGCAACAACAACCATCCGCAGCATGTTCTCAGCAGGTTCTGGTCTCACATACTCAAGCGGACAGTTTGCACTCAACACAACCGGAGACTGGACAGGCTTGTTCGACGGCATCGAAGGATCTGCATACCTCGCCCGCGCAAACCACACCGGCACACAACTTGCTTCAACCATTTCAGACTTCACCACAACAGCTCGCGGCCTCTTCTCAAGTTCCGCAACCGGCCTCACATACACCTCAGGCACCGGCGCCCTCAGCCTTACTGCTGGCTACACCATCCCGTTAACGGCCTCAACAACAAACTGGAACACCGCCTTTGATTGGGGCAACCATGCATCAGCCGGCTATCTCACGAATGCATCTATAGATACTTCAAGCGAGCTCGCAGCCATTGTTACGGACGAGACTGGCACTGGTTCGCTGGTATTCAATGCATCACCAACCTTCACCGGAACGAGCATCTTCGCGAACCTAACTGCCAGCAACGCAACAACCACAAACTTCGCAATCTCAAGCATTGCGTCCTCGCTCCTCAAAACAAACGCAGCAGGGACTATTGTTGCTGCGCTTGCGGGGACCGACTATGTCCAAGACGTAACCGGCAACTGGACAGGCTTGTTCGACGGACAGGAAGGCACATACTACCTCGCCCGCGCAAACCACACCGGCACCCAGCTCGCCTCAACCATCTCAGACTTCGCTGCAAGCGCTCGCGGTCTCTTCTCTAGTTCCGCAACCGGGCTCACATACACCTCAGGCACCGGCGCTCTCAGCCTTACTGCTGGATACACCATCCCGTTAACGGCTTCAACAACTGAATGGAATACTGCGTACACCTCGCGCATAGCGTCCGTATCGTATCCGCTCCAGTTCTCGTCCAACGTCCTCTCTCTAGCCTTCGGTACCACAACCGCAAACACGTGGGGTCCGCTCCAAACCTTCGGCGACCTTGTTGCAACCAACGCAACAACCACCAACCTCTACATCTCAGGAGAGACCCGCGTTGCCTCACTCACCGGACTTCTGAAGGCAACGGCAGGTGTTGTTACGTCAGCGGTTGCCGGTACCGACTACCAAGCAGCAGGGAATTACATAACCGCCCTCACCGGAGACATAACCGCCTCAGGTCCTGGTTCTGCTTCCGCAACACTTGCAACCGTTAACGCAAACACCGGCTCGTTCGGTTCCTCGACAGCCATTCCAACGTTCACCGTTAACGGCAAGGGTCTTGTTACGGCAGCCGGCACCGTACCGGTTATCGCTCCTGCGGGCACCCTAACCGGAGTAACACTCGCCTCTAACATCCTTGCGTCTTCACTTACGAGCGTTGGTACGCTTTCGTCCCTAACGTCTGCTGGCACCATCACGTTCTCTGGTCTTTCAAACGGATTAGTTAAAGCAACCTCCGGTGTTCTCTCTGCAGCAACTGCCGGTATCGATTACGAAAACCCCCTCACTTTTGACTATCCGCTCGTACGCTCCACAAACGCCATCTCTCTTGCGTTTGGTACCACAACCGCAAACACGTGGGGTCCGCTGCAGACCTTCGGCGACCTTATCGCAACCAACGCAACAACCACAAACTTCGGCCTTGGCAGCAACACCTTCACCTCACTTCTTGGCTCAGGACTCCTCAATACCGCAGGCGCTCTCACGCTAGACCGCACCGGTGCGTGGACCGGCACCTTCGACGGCCAAGAAGGCACCTGGTACCAGAGCCGCGACAACCATTCAGGTACCCAACTCGCGAATACCATCTCAGACTTCGCTACAACCGCCCGCGGTCTCTTCTCCTCAAGTGCAACGGGTCTCACGTACACTTCTGGTACGGGCGCCTTCAGCCTCACCGCTGGCTACACCATCCCCCTTACGGCCTCCACTACCAACTGGAACACCTTCTACGACACTCCTTCTACTCGTATTACGGCTGGCTCTGGACTCTCCTGGAGTGCCAATACACTTTTGGCAGATCTCAATACACTGGACGATACCTTCTTCCGCCAAGGAGGGAACTCCTTTGGTGCAACAGCGGTACTTGGTACCAACGACAGCAACAATCTTGCGTTTGAGACAGGAGGTGCAACTCGTCTTACGATTGATACGAGTGGCAACGTCGGTATTGGCATTACAGCGCCTAACAACAAACTTCATGTAAGTGGGGGAGCGCTGGAAGTTTCAGGAGCGTACACGAGTCCCATTGGTGCGTCAGTTGTGCTTAGTCAGGAAAGCACTTTTGCACAGTTACAGAGTTTTGGCTCACGGCCGCTAGCACTTAATCCGCTCGGAAATAATGTCGGTATTGGTACCTCTACGCCACAGTCGACTCTCGATGTTGCTGGTAACGTAATTACGAGAGGCGTTCATGCATTCTATGGCGGTACTTCGAATATGCTCTATGGACTTGATCTCCGACACGATGCTCTCTATGAAGGAGTTTCAAACGTGCTTCGATTCCGTCAGGGAGGAAGTACTGCAGGTGGAGTAGCCTTCTCACTGTATGACAGCGCTCCGCACCTGTTCCTTTCTTCAAACGGCAACGTTGGTGTTGGTACCAGCACCCCGCTTGGTGCCCTCCATATAGATAAGAATAACAACGGCATCGCTCAAGCATTGCTCACAAACGAAAATACAGGCTCGGGAGCATACGCAGAATACTCGGTAAAGACAAGCGCGGGAAACACCTGGCTTGGTGCTACGGGAGCGAACTATGTTGGGTCAGGCGGTGCTGATGTTGCAAACAGGAATTACGTCTGGGGCAGTAGTTCTGGGGGTCTTGATCTCGCAGCAGTGAATGCAGCAGCAAATCTCCGTTTCTTTACAGGAGGTGTCGCTGCAGCTAATGAGCGCATGATCATCACCTCTACGGGTAACGTGGGAATTGGTACCACCACTCCAGCTGCCAACTTGGTTGTGAACGGTACAACAGGACAGAATCTATTCCAGATAGCGACGAGCACGAATCAGCGCGTTCTTCTTGTTAATACTAATGGCCAGGTTGGTATCGGGGCAGTGCCGGTAGCATACTCAGGTGCGCTTCAGGTTCGTGTTAATACTGATCAAAATATTTCATTGAGATCTGATGCAACTTCGGGAGCTCGCATCGAAGCATTCAATGACGCGGTAAGTGAGAACATCCCTCTCGAATTCGTATCAACGAGGTTCAATTTCTTGGGTGGTAACGTCGGTATTGGTACGACCACCCCAACTAGCAAGCTCGATGTTATGGGCAGTATCGGTATCTCACCAACGTCATTAATTGGCTCTGGTCTTGGGTATGCGGGAGGCGGTACTTCAGCCTCATTTAGCACTCTTCAGCTCTATGATGGATCAACAGGATTTACGACCCTAAACAATGAGGGGTACGGTATAAATCTTCAAACGGCAGGTACTAACCGTCTTACAATTACTAATGCAGGCAACGTCGGTATTGGTACAACCACCCCGAATGCGAAACTGCAGGTTGCACACAACGCTACATACTCAAGTGACGTCGGTGCAGGACTTATGGTAAGTAATGCAACAACACCTACTAAGTCACTCTTCGTTGGCTATGATTCAGCTATAGACGCAAGTTACCTCCAGTCCTCCCAGGCAGGTGTGGGTGTGAAATCTCTTCTCCTTAATCCGAGTGGTGGTAATGTCGGTATTGGTACTACAACCCCTGCTGAAAGGCTCCATGTTGTGGGTGGAAATATTCGTCTCGGTGACGCGTCGAATAATAATGGGGCGTACATGGACTTCCTTGGATACTCAGGTGGGGTGAACTTCCGTATTGGTCAGAGTTCTGCAAACCTTTTCGAAATTACTCCGTCAACAGTCGCAGGGGGGTCTATCTTCACGAATAAAGCTTTTGTCGTAGACAATAGTGGCAACGTCGGTATTGGTAACACGAATCCTGGCTACAAGTTCACGGTTGATGACGGTTCCACTCAAATCGCTGGACGGTTCAATAACTATAGAGCTACTAGTAGCAACTTCGGTGTCTACGCAACTGCAATTGGTGCCGGTGACTATAGCGTCGGTGGTTATTTTGGAGGCAGTAACGCAACGTACAACATGGGTGTTCAGATTGGAATGAACGCTGCTTCGAATACCTGGGCCATTTATTCTGGTGGAACAGCACAGTCATACTTTGGTGGCAACGTCGGTATTGGCACAATAACACCAACAGCGAGACTTACGGTCATGGGAGGTGATGTACACATCGGTGATACTAATTTCCTCAACAATAACAATCTTATCTTCTACGGAAAGGATGGTGCTGCATATGGAGAGACGAACTACATTGGTTTCGTAAATGGGTATACGCCGTCACAGCTCGCCGCTAAGATCGCATTTAAGCGAGGAGCTAGCTCAGAAGACGGAACACTTCATTTCAGTACGCGGGCGCAGTCGGGCAGTCTTCTTGAGCGTATGAGTATTACCGAAACAGGTAACGTTGGTATTGGTACAACCACCCCTGAGACGAGATTGGATGTGAATGGCGCAGCACGTTTCCTCAACTACACCATCCCGTCTTCAGGTACGGGCTTAGAGGTCGCTTACGATCCTTCTGGCTCAGGTGCTGGCCGGATAATAGCGATAAACCGTAGCGCTTCCTCATTCACGGAGCTCCGTCTTCAGGGTGCTCCCATAACCCTCAATTCTGGTGGAGAAGGAACTGTTGGTATTGGGACGACGAACCCTCTCACCACATTTAGTATTGCTGGCAACGGTTCCGTACTCAATGGTGGTTCGTTCAGGTTCTATAATGCTGACAACAGCAACTTCTCAAGGATAGAGAGCCCCGCATCTGGAGTCCTCAGTATCTCAACGGGTGGGGTAAATAATGCACTGTATGTAGCGAACTCAGGGAATATTGGTATTGGTACGACAAACCCTTCAGTCCCATTGCAAGTTACCGGTGACGTGTCTCTGGGTGGTTTGAATGTAACTACGAATACATATTCTGCAGGTTCTGCGGGTTCAGCAATTCGTCTTCGCCATGGGGCCACGAGCGGAGATACATATGGAATAATTGAGAACCTCACGGTTGGAGGTACGACCGTTGGTAATCTGGCACTTAATCCGAATGGAGGCAACGTCGGTATTGGTACTGCGAGTCCCGGGGAAAAGCTAGAGGTTTCTGGAAACATAAAGCTTTCGACATCCGCTAGCTATCTAGCATTTGGCAATCCGAGTACTCCGCTTTACCTTGGTAGCGGAAGCGCTTTATTGTTTGCTCCGGATAATAATGAGCAATATGCAGTATTAAGGGGCCATGCTGGGGCTGTATTAGCGGTAGGAGGTAATCCGGGACTACTCTTAAACGCCAGCGGCAACGTCGGTATTGGTACGACGACTCCCGCAACATCACTTTCAGTAGTAAATTCTGGCTACAGGCAAATGGCTCTTCAAGGAGGTGCTACTGGCTCTCAAACTCTGAATTTAGGAAGCGTAGAAAGTTCTGTGGGCTCATATGTTTACAATAATGCATTCTATGCCACAAGCCATTATTATACGCCGTCACAAGCTTCGGCTTCAGGTATTCAATTAAAACAGGATGGATCAATAGAATTGCTCACCGACACTGGATTAACAGTTGGAGTTAATTACCTACCTACAACTCGATTGAAGATAACAAATGCAGGTAATGTCGGTATTGGTACGGCTGATCCTGGCTCGTATCGTCTGCGCATCGAAAGCGACTCTACTGATAAGTTGCGTCTGTATAATAGCGTCGGTACAACCAACACAATCGACTTCGTTGACCAAGGCTGGCAATCACAGATTGTTGGTGGAAATGGCGCTTTAACTATTAAGGTTGGTGGCACAACCACATCGACCACGTTTGCCTCTAACGGCAACGTGAGTATTGGTACCACGGATACTGCCAACTACAATCTTCAAGTGAGTGCCCCTAGCGCTGGCTGGGGAGGCGCTAGGATAGGTTTGGCTACTCTTGGTAGTTCAGGGTCTGGATACCCGCTGATTGGAGACGGCATCCGCTTTACCTCAACAGGCGATAGCTATCTGTACGACAGGAACGATACGGCTGCAGCTATGGATTTTGCTGGTGGAAACATAAAATTCAGGACTGCTGTAGCTGGAAGCGCAGGAAATACAATCTCATTCTCAGATAGGATGACGATTCTTAACTCAAACGGCAACGTCGGTATCGGCACTACGAATCCCACACACAAACTAACCATAGCGAATGCTGCAGCTACACCCACGCGCTCGCTTGATATAGGCGGCTCAACGACAGGATTCAATTACGCGTCTATATCAAATACCACCGGGTCTCTCTGGTGGGGAGTTGAAGGATCAAGCGCGGGACAGATATTCGCTGGAAGTCTAGCCTATTCCTCGCTACTAGGTTCATCAAACGCAACAGCACTGCAGCTCGCTTCAAATGGAACGGTACGTATGACTTTTGATACATCAGGTAATGTTGGTATTGGTACTTCAGAACCAAAGGCTAGGCTCGATCTCGGTTCTAGTGGCGGCTTTATGAAGGTACGCGGCTCAGGTTCCGCAACTGCGCTGAATTATACGGGCTTTCTTCATAATGATGTGATTGAAGGTTCTTATCTTATTAACAGTTACCCACATCACGTTGTATCGTTTGGTTTTACTGGTGATCCTGGTCGCAAATATCAGATCGGTAGCGCAAGCGACAGTAGCCTTAACGGCTCAACCACATTCGTTCCGCATCTGACAGTGCTGGCTGATGGCAGGATTGGTATTGGCACCACAAACCCTGCAGTATTTAAACTCCAAGTTGCCGGGAATGTTGGACCTGAGACAAATAATACGTATGACTTGGGTAGTGCAGATAACCGGTTCCGTACGGTATACACAAACACTGCGATTAACATCAATGGATACCACGACATCACGAATGACAATCTGCTCGTGAACGGAGACTTTGAAACCAATAGCACTACTGGGTGGACCGGACTAACTACGGTTACAACGGGCGGGTATTCAGGGAACTACACATCACAAACAACAGGTTACTCACAGGTAGAAAGTGCTGACTATATCCCGGTTAACCCTGTGACCGATGTACTACAGCTCGAAGGATGGTTTAAGAAGAGTGTTGCGGGCGCAAGTCCTGGAATCATTTATTTCGGGTACATCGCCTACGATGCTAACAAGGTTGCTATTACTTCGGCACCGTGCGGCACGTACTGTTACTTTGCCGCGGCAGGGATGACATTACCTGCTGACGGTCAGTGGCATAAGTACTCGGCAACCACCCATGGCGAAGGAACAAGCTTTCCTAATTTCCCGGTTGGTACGAAGTATGTTCGGGTGCTCGTACTCATGAACTACACTGCGTCAAGTGACGCCGTAACACAAATGGATCATGTGACTCTGAAGAGAGTTAACAACGGACCGCTCTTTGTTGGAAACAATTTTGATTCTACTAATCTTGATAATCAGACACAGGCAACAAAACTGTTCACTACGTCATCAAACAACCTCATTATCATGCCGCCTTCTTCTGGAAACGTCGGTATCGGCACGACGAATCCAGGCAGTGCGCTTGAGGTGAAGCGTACGGCAAGCAGTGCGGGCATCTATGCTAACTACAACGACACCAATAAACTTCGTCTCGAGGCCTCATCGAATGGTAACGGTTACATTGGTATCACAACTGGCAGTGGTAGCCTAAGTATCGGCAATACAAGTAATGCAGACGCAATATTCTTGGGTGCTTCGGGTAACGTTGGTATTGGCACTGCAAGTCCTGCTGCGTATTCTGGCTACACAACGTTGGCGATTAATCACGCCACAAATGGTGGTGTTATAGACTTGCTCACCAATGGAACGAGACACTTAACGCTGTATAGCGGTGGAAGTACGAGTTCTTTTGGTACAGTAAGCAACACCAACTTGTCTGTCATAACCAACAACGCGGAACGTATGCGCGTTGCTGCTGATGGTAACATCTCAGTCGCAAACCTCGTCTCCTGTGCCGGTGTCCAGACCAACGGTTCAGGTCTCATGAGCTGTACCTCGGACGAGAACCTCAAGAACACCCAAGGCGCTTTCACCACAGGACTCAGTGGACTTCGCGGTATCAATCCTCAGACCTACATTTGGAAGGAGGGCACCCCATACTTTGACGGCGGCATTCAGTACTCTGGATTCATCGCTCAGAACGTAGGCGCGAACATCCCTGAGGCGATGAACGAAGGAGCGAACGGCTACAAGCAGATCAGCACCACGGCCATCCTTGCTGCATCCGTGAACGCTATCAAGGAGCTCGACACCCGTACACTCGCTCTTGCGCCAGTAGCAGAGAATGCTCTAGCATACTCTCTTAAAGTGTCGAGTGACGCTGCGGTTGCCGGGAAGCTCACTGTTTCTGGTGCAGTAACACTCAGTGACGCCCTTACTGCGGCGAGTATCCTTTCGACAGGCTCAGTGACCGCAGAATCGTTCCTTGCACAAACAACGGAGACCTTGTCTGAAGAAGTCTACACAGGTGGCAAGGCTGACCTGTACAAGATGGCGAGCTTTGCCATTCGTGCTGGAGAAGAATCGCTTCGTCGCACCGACCTTATCATGGAGCGCCTCTCCTCTATCGAAGAACAGCTTGCGATCCTTGCAGCGCGTCCTGAGGCTCAACCATTCCCAGACTTCGCAGCGTTCACCGAGATCCTCAACAAATTCAGCATTCGTAACGGTATGCTTGCTGCCGTTGAACTAGTTGTTGATCGCCTCACGGTTGGAAGCAGGGAGAAGCCAACCGGTATTACGTTCTATGACGAAGTTACCGGAGAGCCGTACTGTCTCTCTATCCGCAATGGTGCACAGATAATTCGCGAAGGGGAGTGCCAGGTAATAGATCGTACACAGCCTGATCCTGTAGCTCCGGCACCTACACTGGCACCTGAGCCAACACCTGCCGCGGAAGAACCAACACCAGGCGAGACTCCTGTTGAACCAGAGCCAACACCTGAACCTGCTCCTGAAACAACGCCTGAGCCTGAGCCACCAGCACCAGTCCCTGCCCCCTAGCACGAATTCACTACCCAATCAGGCCATGATTCTCTACGTACAGGGCAAGTTCAATCCGAGCCACTTCTCTAAGTAGAGCTCATGGGTGAGGGAAATCCCTAGCCCTTTGGAGATGCTAAACTTATACCTATATAGGTAGCGCACTTCATTCATGGCCATCAGGGTAGCAATAAACGGGTTCGGGAGAATAGGGAGGGCATTTGTTAGGCAGACCTGGGATAACCCAGAGATTGAGATCGTTGCGGTGAATGATCTCGGTTCCGCGGAGAACCTGGCATACCTGCTGCAGTTCGATACGGTCTATGGCCGTGCACCGTTTCCAGTTGCCTGGAAAGAAGGCGCACTTTCAATAAACGGGAAGGAAGTTCGATTTGTTTCTGAACGAGATCCGGCACTGCTTCCGTGGAAAGAGATTGGTGTTGATGTTGTTGTTGAGTCAACCGGATTCTTCACCAACTACGAGAAAGCGAACGCGCACGTTATTGCGGGCGCAAAGCGCGTGGTTATCACGGGCCCGGTAAAAGACGAGCACCCACTCGGCGCAACCGTGCTTATGGGACTCGACGAATCAAAACTTCAGACCTGCCCCATAACGAGTAACGCATCGTGCACGACAAACTCGGCATCCCCGGTTATCGCAATTCTCGACGAAGTTATTGGTATTGAGAAAGCAATTCTCTCAACCACGCATGCTTACACCGGTACGCAGTCCATTGTGGACGGACCGTCCAAAGATATGAAAGAAGGACGGGCAGCGGCGCAGAACATTATCCCAACCTCAACGGGCTCCGCTATCGCGGTTACGAAGGCGTACCCGGCACTCACGGGCAAGTTTGATGGCATCTCGCTTCGAGTTCCCGTACCTGCTGGATCTATTGCCGACATAACCTTCATTGCAAAACGCGCAACAACCGTTGAAGAAGTGAACGATGTGCTCCGGAAGGCTGCTGCCTTGCCTCGCTGGCAGGGAATCTTTGAAGCGTCTGATATGGAATTCGTTTCAAGTGACATTGTCGGGGAGCGGGCGGCAAGTATTGCAGATCTTGGTATGACGCGTGTCGTTGATGGGACTCTCGTTAAGGTCCTCGCCTGGTACGACAACGAAGCCGGATATACCGCAACCCTGGTCCAGCACGTACTCAAAGCAGGGAATATGCAGATTAATTCCGTAGCCCCAGAACCTGAGCTAACCATTTAATCTATGAAGATATTCATCGCTGCAGACCACACCGGATTCATCCTCAAAGGCGTACTCATCGAATACCTGCGCGATGCACTCATGTATGAGGTGGAGGATCTCGGGGCAACAACCCTCGACGGGGACGACGATTATCCAGACTACGTCACGCCGTGTGCGAAGAAAGTGGTAGCTACTCCCGGCACACTCGGTATTGTTATTGGGGGCTCGGGACAGGGAGAAGCAATGGCCGCGAATCGCGTACCGGGTGTGCGGTGTGCCCTTTATTACGGGCAGGCGCATGCAACAGGTGCCATTGACGCAGCAGGCGCGCCAGCGCTGGATGGATACGATATCGTGCGTCTTTCGCGCGAGCATAACGATGCGAATGTGCTGTCGCTTGCCGCTCGCTTCCTTACTGAAGACGATGCAAAGGAAGCGGTGCGCATTTTCCTCGAAGCACCATTTACGGGCGAGGAGCGACACCAGCGTCGCATTAAGAAGCTTGGATAATGTATGGCAAACGTTTCCTTTGAAGAAGAATCATATCAGGCACCTCAGAGCCTCTCCACGAAAGGAAGCGGACTTTTGGGTGTTGTTATGGCGATGGGATTCGCTAAAGATGAGAAGGGAGCGAGTACGTTTCTGTTGTGGAGCGCGATTATCGGGTGCGTACTGGCTGCGGGACTCTTTGCATGGATGTACATGAATCGGCCACAAGGACTCGACGACAACGATATACAACGGATCATCCAGCTCCAGCAGCAATAGGTATGGCGCGACCTACACAAAAAGGATTCACCCTTATAGAGCTCCTCGTTGTAATCGCCATCATTGGCGTTTTGTCCTCGGTTGTTCTCGCCTCTTTAAATAGTGCACGAGGCAGAGCAAACGACGCCTCTCGGCTGGCAACAATTAATTCGCTCGGGACGGGACTGGATCTCTATCTACTCACAAACAATGTGTATCCATCAGTAGGAGGAGGATCATGTGGAGGATGGCACTCGAGCGGTAGTTCTTCAACGTTCATTGACGCCTTAGTCTCGGGAGGCCTCACCCCTGCGGTGAAGGATTCGAACGCGAGTTATGAAAGCGCGTGCGGAAACTTTTCGTACTATCGCTATCCGGCAGGCTACGAAGGATGTGATGTATCGCGAGGAGCATTCTACGTCCTTGGATTCCGTACGAGCGACACGGCGGGGACTGCTCGACATGCAACAAGTCCGGGATGGTCGTGCCCAACGCGCAACTGGCAAAGCGAGTTCAGTTGGGTAACGGGGCGTTTCGAAAATTAGTACCAACACTCAGGCGGTATACTGGAGCTATGGGAATCATCGTTCCAGCTATTATCCCGACCTCACGAAAAGACCTCGAAGAAAAACTCTCGCAACTCTCTGGGGTATGCGAAGAGGTGCAGATTGATATTGTAGACGGCGTGTTTGCGGGTCCACCGAGTTGGCCCTACAGTACTGACCCTAAAGAACCTGATCAGATGCTCTCAGATGGCGAGCTGTTGCCGTACGCAGGGGAGCTTACATTCGAGATTGATTTAATGAGTGCTGATCCAGAAAGTGCCGCTGGTGCATGGATTGGACTCGGAGCATCGAGACTCACGGTGCATAGCGAGAGCACGCGCTATATTCCGAGATTCCTTTCAAGTACTTATGGCACCTATGGACACGATGCAGAATTTGCGCCAGGACTCCTTGCACTTGGTCTTTCTATAGGTATTGAGACTGATCTTGCGCTTATTGAGCCGCACCTGAAGAAGATCGATTACGTACAGTTCATGGGCATACGAAAGATTGGACATATGGGAGAGCCATTTGATACGCGTGTCTTAGCAAAGATTGCGCTCTTTCGGAAGCGCTATCCAACTATAGAGATACAAGTGGACGGCGGGGTTACGCTTGAGAATGCGCCGAAGCTTCTTGATGCTGGCGTGAAGCGGCTTGTTGTTGGGTCTGCACTCTGGAAAGCGCCAGACCTCGGGAGTCGGTATCAGGAATTTAATGAGCTCACACAGCGGCACGGTCTCTACGAATAGTTTGTACGCTAGAATATACCTATGTCAGGCGTATCTTTTGACGAAGAGCCAATAGCTTCAGTACCATCTCTTACGCAGTCGCCGGCACTCGTACGACTCGTTGTGCGCTGGGGATTTGCGAAAGATGAGAAGAATGCGGAATATGTGCTCCTTGCGGTTGCGGGGATTGCGTTCCTTATTATGGTGTTCGCACTTTCCTCACTCTTTGGGGGCAGCAAGAACAAGCAGTACACACCTGACGAGCTACGGGCGAAGAACGGGTTTGTTGAGCCGCTTCCTCGATAGATGTATGAAGAAAGACCGCGGATTTACCCTCATTGAGCTCCTCGTGGTGATTGCGATCATCGGTATGCTCTCGTCAGTAGTGCTCGCGTCTTTGAATACGGCACGTGCAAAGGCGCGCGACGCGAGCCGAAAGGCAGCGATGAATCAAATAGTTCTTGCGCTCGCATTCTATTACGACGCCAACGGTTCTTATCCACCAAGTGCAGGTTGTCGATCGGATGGATGGTGTGTGGATACGCAGCAGGCGAATTGGATACCAGGGCTACAGACGTACCTCAATCCTCAGCCACATGATCTCACTCCGTACGCCTCAAGCGGTCTCGTTCCATTTCATTACTACTCAACCGGATCAGCATATTTCCTCGGGACCTCTATGGAGAATCCGCAGGGTACGTGCGGCTCAGGTGTTCCTGCAATATGGCTAGATGGCACCACGAACACCTGTTCTTGGTGGGGAGGGAACTTATACTCAAAGTCTTCGGCCAACTAGCATGATATCGTAAGGAGCATGGCGCTCACTGACACCGACATTAAGAATATTGAGACGCGTGCAGAAGCAATCCGCGAGACTATTCTCGACATGCTCGTACAAGCCGGAAGTGGACACACTGCGGGTCCACTTGGTATGAGTGACCTCTTTGCGGCGTTCTATTTTCATATACTCAAACATGATCCGAAGAATCCGGACTGGGAAGAGCGTGATCGATTGATTCTTTCGAACGGGCACACGGTGCCGGTTCGCTACTCCGCTATGGCACATGCAGGGTATTTTCCAGTTGAAGAATGCCTTACGCTTCGCAAGTTCGGTTCGAGACTTCAAGGACATCCTGAACGAGACCGTCTTCCGGGACTTGAGACAACCTCGGGGCCTCTTGGGAGCGGACTCTCGCAAGCTGCCGGTATTGCGCTTGCACTCAAGATGGACGGGAAGAAGAACCGTACGTTTGTCATGATGTCGGACGGAGAACAGCAGGAGGGGAACACCTGGGAAGCGGTTATGTTTGCGTCCAAATACGAGCTTGGCAACCTAACTGCCGTTATGGATCGCAACAACATCCAGATAGATGGTATGACCGAGGATGTGATGCCGCTTAACTCTCTTAAGGAGAAGTACGAAGCGTTCGGCTGGCACGTAATGGAAATAGACGGGCATAATATCGAAGCATTCGTTGATGCCTGTGATCATGCACGTGCGATTCCCGAGAAACCGACCCTCATTATTGCGCATACGATTCCGGGCAAGGGAGTTCCTGAGATTGAATACGATTACAAATGGCATGGCAAGCCGCCAACAAAGGAAGAGGCTGCACGCTTTATGAAAGAGCTCCGCAACGGAGCCGGAAGGGTACCAAACGAATACGCGTAGTGTATGGAGGTCGTCTACGTTCCCAAAGCAGCACAGTTTATTCAAGACCTCCCCAATCCGTTAGATGCGCGAACGAAGAAAACTCTCGATTTGCTTGAGGCGCTTGGTCATACCCTGCGAATGCCGTATTCGCGATCAATAGCACGCAATCTGTTTGAATTACGTGTCCTTGGAGCCGTACAGGTGAGACTCCTCTACTGTTTCCATAATAATCAGGCGATCATACTGCATGCGCTTATAAAGAAACGCAATGCTCTTTCGGCAAAGGATATAGCGCACGCACGTGCAGTACAGAAGGAGGTACTTGCAGACGTATAACATATACGTTATACTCTCTTTATGAAACTTGTACGCCACACTGAGCTCCAAAAGAAACTCCTACGAAAACCAGGTTTTAAGAAATCCTATGATGAACTTGAACTTGAGTTTGCACTCATCGATGCGCTTATCAGAGCTCGCACTATAAAAGGAGTAACGCAAGCGCAGCTGGCTAAGAAGATAGGAACCAAGCAATCCGCGATTGCTCGGTTTGAGGCAGGGAACTCCAATCCCACACTTGCCTTTATTCAGCGTCTTTCAGACGCCCTTGATCTCCGAGTGCAGGTGAGTGTGCGATAGTATTCGTATGCTTAACAAAAACGCACACCTTCATACTGATCTCTTCTCAAAGGACGTAGAGAAGAAAGCGACCCGCGACGGCTTCGGTTTGGGTGCAGTTGAAGCCGGCAAGAAGGACCCGAATGTTGTGGTGCTCTGTGCGGATCTTAAAGAGAGTACACGTGCTGAATGGTTCGAGAAGGAATTCCCCGACCGCTTCATTGAAGTTGGTGTTGCAGAGCAGAATATGGCAACGGTTGCGGCCGGTATGGCAGCGGTTGGAAAGCGTCCGTTTATTGCGAGCTACGCAGCCTTTAGTCCCGGACGTAACTACGAGCAGATCCGGACAACGATTGCCTTAAACCAGCAGCCGGTTGTTGTCTGTGGTATGCATGCGGGTGTGTCGGTAGGTCCGGATGGCGCAACCCATCAGATGCTCGAGGACATTGGCATGATGCGTATGCTGCCCGGTATGAATGTAATAGTTCCGGGAGACGCAGAGGAAGCAAGGAAGGCAACTGCCGCTGCTGCTGAATCAAAGACGCCTACCTATCTACGCTTCGGACGCGCACCAACGCCGGTATTTACAACAACTGACAGTCCTTTTGAGATCGGCAAAGCACTCCAGCTTTGGGAGAGTACGAAACCCAAGGTTGCGCTCATGAGTACTGGCGCTCTTTCCTACGAAGCGCTGCTTGCCGCACGTGCTTTAGCGTCCGACAACATTGAGGTTACCGTGCTCCATGTGCCTTCGGTTAAGCCACTCGACAAAGAGAAGGTTGAAGAGGCGGCACGGCGCGCTGGGCGCGTCATAACGATAGAAGAGCACCAGGTAGCCGGGGGATTGGGAAGCGCGATTGCGGAGTTTCTTTCCGAGCAGTATCCAGTCCCCGTAACGCGTCTTGGGATGAAGGATGTATTCGGGCAGTCGGGAGAGCCAGAAGAGCTACTTAAGCACTACGGCCTCACAGCTCCAGGAATAGTGGCAGCAGTACGCACGTCCTTGGGTATATACTGATATTTATATGAAAGGGAAGAAGCTCACGTCCTACGCAGCCATAGTCCTTATTGTTGTGCTCGCACTTGGTGCTATCGCGCTCATTGTTGACGCTGTTAACTCAAGCAACAGCGCGTATGAACAGGAGCCATTTAATCCGTTCGCGGCTGATGCGGATTTTGAGAAAGGACACAATGTTCCCACACCAAGTCCCGTGGAATAGCAAAAAACCCGCTACGAGCGGGAGTTTTTGCTAGACGAGGTCTGAGATCTTGTACTCTGGAGGAGCAACGCGCAGATATTCTTCGAGCTTCTGGCGTGTGAGCAGGCCTTTTTGTGCACCGACTTCCTGCACTACCGCCATCGAGTTAATGGGTCCCCACAGAAGCGCTTCTTCGAGCGGCTTCCCAAGCGAGAGTGCGGCGGTTACGGTTGCCGCGAAGGAGTCGCCGGCACCGGTGCGCTCGAAGGGTGCACGACTATCCGGGTACATAGGTACGTGCATCTTCCGTGTGCCGTCGTATGCATACGCGCCTTCACGTCCGTCCGTGATAACAACAATCGTTGGGCCGAGTGCCGCAAATTGCTCGAGGAGGATACCCATATCGTCTTCCTTTGGAAGACTCAAGATGCGCTGCGCTTCCTCTTTGTTGCAGAAGAAGAGCTCGCTGCGCTCATAGAGACCTTTCAAGGCGTCCTTGCCGAGCTTGATTTGGAAGGTTCCTGGCTGGAAGGCGAGTTTCGTCTCAGGGTGCTTCTTGAGAAGCTCGAGGATTGCTTCGTGGTACGGAAGTGAGTTGTCTGAAAGTGAGGAGAGGTACAACCACTTTGGACTCTCAGACAGTTCCGGCACTGTGTACGCAAACTCCTCGTGCTTCACGAGGATGGTGCGTTCGCTGCCATACCAGAGGACGTAATGATAGTTCGTGGCCTTGCCAGCCTCCGTAACCATAAGAGAGGTATCAACGCCCTCCTCGACAAGTTTCGCAATACATTCAGGACCATACCTATCGTCTCCTACGTAGGAACGAAGCGATGCCGAAAGTCCGAGGCGGGAAGCCGCTACAGCAGCGTTACTCGCGTTGCCTACCGCAACCGCAAGCTCGGCATACTCGTACGGAATCTTGTCGCCGAAGCGCATGCACAACTGCTTCGCGTCGGAATCTTTCATGTCTTCGACATGGGCGTCCGTGAGGCGGATAAATGGTTCGGTAACGATGTCGCCAATGGCGAGAATATCTATACTCATGAACAAGAGTTTAGCACGAGGCCTAGTATGGGTTACAGAGACAGTAGTAGGTATTAGATGATGAATCACACCAATTCTGTCCCGGTCCCCACGGACGACAGGAGCCAGCGTATCCGGTTGAGGGCGCGGTGCCCATAAGCTGACTCACGACAAGGCCTCCAATTGTACCGCCATAGTTGTAGTAGTAATACGGATGCGACGGATTCGGTGACGTAGGTAGTGTGGCAATAAACCCTTCGGTTACAAGTGGTGTAAGGGCGTTTGGAAAGGTTGACCCACAGCACGGCTGAGGATTTGTTGGGTAGGTGCCGTACTTATCGAAATAGAATTGCAGAGCTGTCGATACTTGTCGGAGGTCAGTACGTATCTTCGCATCGTTTGCCTTCGCTCGAGCGGAATTAAGGGATACCAGGACAACACTTGAGAGGACGCCAATGATGGCGATGACAACGAGGAGCTCGATAAGGGTGAATCCACGCTTCATAGGTTATCGGGGTGCCGTATCTTGCGATCGTGCGCGCTCGGCGTATTCAGCGGGCGATATCGTGGTAGTGCTCTTGCCGCTGAATAGAGCGATGCCTGTGAGTAGCACGCATCCAACTGCTATCGCTACTAATACAATGACAGCCTGCTTCTCGTCCTTTGCAAATCCCCACCTCATAACGAGTGCATAGAGTCCTGAGGCACCGGTCTGCGGCACTCTGGCTATTTGCTGTTCCTCGTCAAAGGTTACGCTCATAGATTATGGTTGGAGACAGTACCACGTTGGTGGTTGGTTACAGCCGGTAGCGGGCGGCACTGGTCCCGCCTCAAGCCGATAGAAGAGGCGGTAGGACATAGCGCTGTCACGCACATACTGCATGCCGCAGTTAAGATTCCCTGGATCGACGGGATACGAAGGATAGTAGCCGGTGCTTACCAAGGAACTCATAAAGTCGTTGTTGCTCGTTGTGAAGCCTTCGGTGCCGCCACACTCATTTTGGGCGATGGGTGGGTAGTCATTCTGGTCAACGTAGTAAAGTGCAAGCGCGTTCTGCACCTGCTTTATGGTGGTAACGCGCGCAGCGTCTCTTGATTTGGCACGTGCAGTATTAAGGGACACAAGGACTACCGACGACAGGATGCCAATGATGGCGATCACAACCAATAGCTCAATTAAGGTAAATCCCTTCTGTGTATTCATGAGTATATTCTAACCCATGAGTAGCTACATGCTACACTTTTTCTATGATGAACCTTCAGGACACTGCGCGTGCGCTTGTTGCTCCGGGTAAGGGGATACTTGCCGCAGACGAGAGCGAGAAAAGTGCAGACGAAAAGCGCCTTACGGCGTTTGGTATCAAAACGGGCCCTGAAATGCGCAGAAAGTTTCGCGACATGCTTCTTGCAACACCAGGAATACAGGAGTACCTCACCGGCGTTATTCTCCACGAAGAAACCCTCTCGCAGAAGGGAAATGATGGCGTGTTGTTCCCACAACTCCTTGCTGTCAAAGGGATAATTCCTGGCATCAAGGTTGATGAAGGTCTTGAGCCGCTCGCTGAAAGTTCGAGCGAAAGCATAACAAAGGGACTACTTGGTTTGCCTGAGCGACTTACTTCGTATCATACCGACTACGCTACTGGCTTTACGAAATGGCGAGCGGCTATAACCATCGACGGAGACCGTCTCCCAACCGCTCGAGCACTCGTTGAGAACGCGAAGCGGCTCGCTACCTATGCCTGCGAAGTACAGAAGGCAGGCATGGTGCCACTCCTTGAGCCTGAGGTACTTCTTGATGGGACACATGGAAGGTTGCGCGCGTGTGCGGTTATCGAGTCCGTGATGCGTGTCTTGTTCGACACTCTGAACGAGCAGTGTGCAGATCTCTCGGGCATCATTATAAAGACCTCGATGGCAGTTTCAGGCAATAAGAACGGCAGACAGGACACGCCTGAAGAGGTTGCAGAGGATACTCTGGGCGCACTTATGGACACGGTCCCTGCAGAGGTGGCGGGCATCGTATTCCTTTCTGGTGGCCAGACGCCGGACCAAGCAACCGCTAACCTAGCGGCCATAACAAAGCTCGCTCGCGAACGTAATGCTCCGTGGCCCCTCACGTTTAGCTATGCACGCGCTCTTCAAGAAGAGGCACTTATGGTGTGGAAAGGGGAAGACGAGAATGTGCCGGCGGCTCGCGAAGCCTTCCTGGCGCGTCTTGAGAAGGTGGCGGCGGCGATTCGTTAATCGTAGAGTGCGTGGTCGCCTATAGCGAGCATGATTGCCGATTCGTTGACTACTTCCCACATAAAGATAATTCGGTAACGGTAATTTACCGAGAAGCTCAGACGGCCGTCGAGCTTTCCGTGCAATGTATGTACCCGAAGTATTGAATGGCTTTCCGGATCAAGAAAGAGTTCCATCTTCTCTACCGCTTCCTCTTGAAGTGCTCTTGGAAGCTTCTTAAACTGCCGCCTGAATTGCGGCGCGAGAGCTATCTTCATGAGATCTAACTTTCCAGCAGTAGGGTACGGAGATCACCGCGCAAGATTTTTCCGTCGGCAACTTCACGTTCAGCCTTGAGTACCGCGTTTATCGCTTCTTCTTCTGCAAAGTGCTCAAGGGCACGTCGCATCACATCCGCACGGTTCGAGCCAACACCGTCTGAGACGAGGGCATCCAAGCGATTCTCGAGCTCTGCGGAAAGGGGAACGGAGATAGTAGCCATAGAAGTACTATAAGTTAATATGATTATATCATACTTTAGACGCTGATAGACGTCAATTCTTACAAGCCTACTTGTGCATCAAGGCCTTTTCAGGCATACTCCGTGCACTATGCAGCACACATTACGCGTTTCCCCCCGTACTATTCTTGGCAAGAGCTCTTTGAAGCTTGCTAAGGATGGCGCTCTTCCAGCAGTTGTCTACGGACCTAAGCAGGAGGCTATTTCTATAACAGTCCCGCGTCCTGAGTTCGAGGCGCTTCTTCGCCATGGTGGCGAGTCCGCACTTATTACCCTTGAGGGTCTTGAGAAGCCTATGCAGGTTCTTATTCACGATCTTGATCGCGATCCGGTTACCCACATCCCACGCCACGCCGACTTCTACGCCGTTCAAAAGGGAGCGAAGGTTACGGTCTCCGTTCCACTTTCATTCATTGGCGAGTCTATGGCGGTTAAGTTGGGCTCGAACCTTGTGAAGGTGCTTCACGAAGTTGAGATCGAGTCTGATCCTTCGAAACTCCCATCAGAGATTGAGGTTGATATCTCTTCTCTTAACGCCGATGGTGACCAAATCCGCGTTTCTGACCTCACTGCACCATCGGGCGTTGAGATTCTCACTCCTGAGGACGAGATTGTTGCTATCGCACAGGCGGTAGAGGAAGAGAAGGAGGAAGAGTCTGCAGCGCCTGACATGGATGCTATTGAAGTTGAGAAAAAGGGCAAGGACGAGGAAGAAGAGGAAGCGGCATAACATATTTGTTACACAAGACCACCTGCGCGTAAGTGCAGGTGGTCTTGTTTCGTCTTCTGCTATACTGAACTCCTGTTATGAAGCGCCTTGTACTCGTTCTTTCTTTGTTCGCAGTGCTCTTTGCCTTGCCTGTTGCAATCATTGCGCAGGAGCTTTCTGGCGAAGAGCGTGCACAGCTCGAGCGTCAGCTTGCTGATCTTGAGCGTGAGATGAAGAAGACCCAGGCGACTATCGATTCCTTGTCTGCGGAAGGTGCGTCCTTGCAGCGCGACATCGCGATTCTTGATGGGGAAATTAAGAAGGCAAAGCTTCAGGTCCGAACAACGGAGACTGAGATTAAGGCGCTCTCGGCCGGTATAACCATCCATAGTCGCACCCTCGGTACGCTGTCTGAGAAGATGACCCGCGAACAGGAATCGCTCGCTCAGATTCTGCGTCAAACTGACGCTATTAATGACACGACCCTTGTTGAGGCAATCCTTTCAACCGGAGATCTTTCTGACGTATTCGGAGATCTCGATGCTTTTGTTTCCATAAAGCAGGCAATGCGCGTTTCATTTGAGGAGTTGCGTGATACTCGTATCGCTACCGAGCGCGAAAAAATTGGACTTGAAGGCCGACGTACCGATCAGGAGATTCTTCGTTCGGCCCTTATCCTGGATCAAAAAAAGGTACAGGCAAAGGAGGCAGAGAAGCGGTCGCTCCTTGCACAGACCAAAGGGCAAGAGGGCCAGTATCGCCAGTTAAAGACGTCGCAGGAGCAGACAGCCGCACAGATTCGCGCGAAGCTTTTCCCGCTACGTGATACGTCAGGCATTCAGTTCGGCGACGCCGTGAAGTACGCACAGTCTGCCTCAAGGGTAACAGGTGTGCGGCCTGCACTCATTCTGGCTATCCTTTCGCAGGAATCAGACCTCGGAAAGAATGTGGGCCAGTGCCTCATAACGAGCCTTGAGACGGGAGACGGAAAGGGGAAGAATACCGGTACTCCATTCCCGGGCACCATGAAAGTACCGCGTGATACGGTGCCATTTGAGCGCCTCATGAAGGCCGCAGGACGAGATTGGACAGCAACGCCGATTTCATGCCCACTGCCGGGAGGATATGGTGGCGCTATGGGCCCGACACAGTTCATTCCTTCCACCTGGGAGATGTACGAGGGACGAATCAAGAGTACGCTCGGCGTAGGGGCCGCTGATCCATGGAACCCGCTCCATGCTATTACCGCAACCGGGCTCTATCTTTCGGACGGGGGAGCTGCGGGAGGTTCCTATATCGCGGAGCACACGGCAGCAGCAAAATACTATGCAGGAGGGAACTGGGCGACTTCTGGACAGGGCTATGCTACGAGCGTGATGGGCAAGGCAGCCGCATTCCAGAAAGATATCGACTTCTTGAGCGCGAACTAAGAAAATATCCATTAACTGTACACAGACTGGAGGCGTAAGAACGTGCGAGGACTAGCCATGTTGCGAAGACATCTACCACGGTACGTTACGGTAACCGCAATGGCGACGCTTTTGAATATTGCAGTGTTCTATGTGTTTTCAGAGATGTTTAGTTTTTGGTACATAGCAGCCAGTGTCCTTTCATTCCTTGCGCGCTCGATCTTTCGGTACGTTGGGTTCCGTCTTTGGGTGTTCGAAGCGCGCAGGAGGGCATCTCGTGCGTTCGTGCGATTCCTTGCGCTTGAAGGCTTCAGTCTCGGTGCTGGTACGTTCATGTTGTACGCGCTCGTAGAGTTTGGTGGTCTTCCGCAACTGGGCGCACTTGTTCTTGTCATGGCGTTGCTCTACGTACTTACCTTCGTTGCTACACGTCGCCTGTTTGGGGAGCCGTAACACTCTCTGTACAGCTGATTCAGCTATACTGGGGGATATGCCCGGGCTCCTTATTGAACTTCTATGGCTCCTTCCTTGGTGCTGGACCGTGAACATGTCTCTTAATCTGCTCGGATACGCAAAGCATATTTATCCGGAATTTAGTCGGCTCGATCGGGCGTTCGATGGACGCGTTCGGTTGCCGGATGGAAATCGATTGCTTGGTGACTCCACCACATGGTTCGGACTCGTGCTCGTAGGTGCGTTGGGCGTGTTCGGCGAGTACGCATTCGCAGATCACCATTTCTTTCTACTCGCCATCCTCACATTCTTCGGCCATGCCCTCGGCAGCTTCGTTAAGCGCCGGTTCGGTATGCAACACGGTGCTTACGTTCCTTTCGTTGACCATGCCGACTACATACTCTGTGTCGGCCTCGTGTTCGTTGTTTCCGGCTACCTCTCTGTAACGGCAGCGTTCGTGGCACTTGCTCTCACTCTTGTCCTTACGCCACTCGTTACACTGAGTGCATTCCAGCTTGGTCTGCGTGCGCGCAAGTTCTGACATGTCTATCTTTCTTCTCATTCTCACAAGTCCGTTACATGTCTTCACTGATGGAACGAGTCCTGTGCGCCTTCTTTTGTTTCTCGCCTATTTGGTTGCTTTAGCTGTCGCAGTGCGTCTGTGTCCAAAAGAGCTACCTGCTCTCTGGCATAAGGTGCTTCAGACGGTTGCACTTATATCAGTTGGTCTGGTTTTCTTGTTTGGACTTACCCTGCACACCTGGGTTATTGCCACACACGACATTCCGCAGCAGTCACTGGCGGTATTTCTCGCAGACGATGAAATAACAGGTACGCGATTGTTGCATAACCATGCAGGCAAGGCGGCAATCACCGTGCTCTCGGCCCCGTTTGCGCAGAACCTCGTGCCCATTGTGGATACAGGCAGTGCGCTGGCGCAGTCCTTCGACCATGTGTTCGCAACACTTCTTGCCATACTCTTTTTTATCGCGCTTGCAGCCTCACTCCTGGCTGCGCGTGGAGCCATCATTTCTGGTGAAGGGAAGCGTCGTTGGTACGCCTCATTCGCGCTCTATGGACTTGTTGCGTTCATTGCACTTGAAAAGTCAGTCGATGGGGGGATTTTCAGCGATGGCGCTCTTATTGCTCTTGTTGCGTACGGCGCACTCCTTTTTCTGCCACCGCGTCTTTTTGTGCGCACGCTCCTTGGTGGCGCCTGTGTATACGTCGTACTCATGACACTACTCACTACGTACGGGTTTGCGTGGGGTGAGGGGTATGCCTTGTCCAGTTTTGGTAATGCAATGGTTCTCTTCCTTGTATGTCTTGCACTTGGCACTATGCGACAAGGCGGAGTTTCGCGCCGGATTGTTATTGTCCTCACCTTCCTCGCACTCATCTCTCTGGGCACGAAGGCGTATCTAGATACGATTGGGAAGATTGAGTACCTTACCGCACCTCTTGTACCGGACACGAGCTTTATTGGAGCGTATTCAACTGAATCAGTTCCCGCGCTCGCCTCAATTGGTTCCATAGGACGTCTCGAGATTTTCGCCCCCGACGAGGAGAACAGAATGTCGATTTCAGAGCTTATCGATAGGTACCATCTGCCGTACTGGTACCAACCAATCTCTCACTATGCTGGATCGTGCACATTACCCGCAGAAACCTTGCGCGCTACATTTTCTGTACTTACACCAGAGCCCCTGATTCAACAGATCCATGGTGTGCCAGGTCTCGCGCTCCTCACACTTACACCAGCTGGAATCACTACTGCCGGGTGGACGCACTATAGGGGCACACTCGTCATGCATCCTTGCGTACCACGACGATGGGACGTGCTTCGAGAGATGTTGCGGGGTGCAAACGCTCCAGAGGCTATTATCTTTGGATTCGAGATGTGGCTTGAATCGGTACCATTTCCAGTAACCAATGGGGATAAGTAAAAAGAAGAGAACTGCGCTCATAGGCTACAATTTAGATATGAATCCTGACACCACCTCGCAGGGAGAAGCATCAGTGCGTCCTCAAAGAAATCCTAAGGTTGTATTGGTTGTCGTGCTTATCGTCGCCATGGTGCTCATCGCGGCAGGATACCTATTCCACCGATATGGCCCACAACTCTCGTTCCAAGGCCTTCACTATCTTGCGGGTTCCTACGAGGAGCGTGCTCTCTATAAGGTGGGGTTGTTCGGTACGAAGCTGGCACAGCTCCCGGTTACCGGAAAGGTCATAGACTACGCACAAGCTGACCGCACCAAGGCTGCCATTATCGATACAGGAGATGGTGTGCAGGCGGTGTACTTACTTTCGCCGGGAACCGCGCGAGTGCTCAACACAACACCGGGTATCCGCGCCTCACTCGCGGTGTCTGCTGACGGCACCAAGGTTGCATATGCTGAGCGCCTTCTTGATGCACCGCAGGCTACTGCCAGCGAGTTCTACAATCCAACATCTTGGGTAATTCGTGTTATCGACACGGTCACCGGAGAGGTTGCAACGATGGGTAATGGGTTTGGTACGGGACTCTTTGTCCGTGACGGTAGCGTATATCTTGTGTACGGAACACAAGAGGGTATGCACATTGCGAACCTCACCTCTGGCCAGCACCAAGATGTAACGTTCGGTGTTCCGGAAGATGTGCGGCAGTTCCCGATAGTTGTCTCGGACGACGGGTCCCATGTCGCAATCCCGTCTCCGGCGGCAGTCTATACCTTGTTCGCACTTGAACAAGAAAGCGGGGTCTTCACCCTCCGCTCGATCGGCGCTCTACCAGAGCAGGCACGCGCGGTTGCCTTCCGGAATGATTCGATTTTCAGTGCCTCTCGTTCAACCGTAGAGACGTTCCTTTATAAGTCTCCTGTTGCTTCGCCTGAAACTCCTTCGGCGTGGTCTCGCATTCCGTACGTACTTATAACGAAGCTCATCCCATAATCGTATGAATCCTTTCAGCGCATCAATTCTTCCAGGCCGCACGATTACGGTGCTTTCCGTATTTCTGGTCCTTATGGCGGGATTATTCCTTGCAGTGAACCAAATCTCGCAGGCGCAAGGGACGTGTGGCTTCGAGGACCAGTACGAATGGTATCAAGGTAATTGTAATGGTAACGACGGAGGAGGTGCTCCCCGTGAGCTTACCCTGACCGCGAATCCCGCAAGCATCCAGCAAGGTGCGTCATCACTCCTCTCGTGGGGATGGAACTACGACTTAAGTGGCGCGAGTCCGAGCAATTGGACGTGTTCCATTGATAATGGGGTGGGAAATGTTGAGATTCCAGGAGGAACACGAACTGTCTATCCTTCTACGACAACAACATACACGATTGATTGTACGGTAACAGGAGTGACGTACTGGGGTAAGGATAGTCAAGGAAACGACGTCTACGTTCCTATCACTAACACTTATACGTCTTCAGCGACCGTTAACGTCACGCCCGGTCCGTCACCAACCGCAACACTCACCGCCACTCCTTCAAGCATCACGGTTGGAGGTTCCTCAACACTTGCCTGGAGCTCTACGAACGCAACGAGCTGTACCGGTACGGGATTCTCGACG
>CAMTWI010000001.1:0-44943 GCA_947085505.1 uncultured bacterium | reverse complement strand
CTTCGTCCGCCCGGAGTACGTTACGAACCTCAGAAAGATTCTTTCCGCCCTCAGGAAGCGTAAGCTCGTCGAGCTTCCCGACGTACGCGAGAATGCTGTCGAACTCGGTCGCGAACCGCGCGAGATCGCTGTCTGCGACACTAAGCCGCGCGAGCGCCGCCAAGCGCTTCACATCCTCGGGACTGGCTTTCGCGTCACTCATAGATACAGGCAATCTATCACGCCTTAAGCCTCCTCACGAACTCAACCTCGTCTATAACCGGTATACCCAACTCTTCAGCTGCTTTGAGCTTTGAACCCGGCTTCTCCCCCGCAAGAACGAATCCTGTCTTTCTTGATACCGAGCTTCCAGGACGGCCCCCAGCTTTCCGAACCAATGCTTCTGCTTCTTCTCGAGAGAATCCTAGAAACGATCCGGTTATAACAACAGACACACCTTCAAGCGCCCCGCTCCCGCGCTCTTTGGTAACCACGGACACGGAGAGGTGCTGATTGAGGCGCCCTATCAGCATTCTGTTCTCTGTATTCCTAAACCAGTCAAAAACCGCATCGGCAACAATGTCTCCAATACCATGGATATCGGAGAAATCTTCGCGCTTTGCATTCCCAAGGTTTGCAAGCGTTC
This sequence comes from uncultured bacterium, assembly GCA_947085505.1. Lineage (GTDB taxonomy): Bacteria > Patescibacteriota > Minisyncoccia > Phycocordibacterales > Phycocordibacteraceae > C7867-001. Next base: position 44,318 of record CAMTWI010000001.1, on the reverse strand, counting down.
CAAAATGGATCGCAAGCAAGCGCGCAGTTTCTTCACCAACATGCGGAATTGAGAGTCCAACAAGCAACCGATCAAGCGTAATGCGCTTCTTGTTCTCAAGAGACTCAATCAGATTCGTCGCAGACTTTTCCTTAAACCCAGGGAGTTTTAAAAGTTCGTCACGTGTGAGATCGAAAAAGTCGTCAGGATTCGCCACAAGCTCATGCTCCATAAGAAGCTGTACGGTCTTCACACCCAGTCCTTCAACATCAAGCGCACTCTTACCTGCGAAATGTGCGAGCTTGCGCAACTGCTGATCAAAGGACCCCGCAACCTTACAACGACGTGCGCTCGTACCCGGCACCCGCTCAATTTCTCCATCCCCTCCACACAAAGGAGACGACTCTGGAAACTTCCATTTCTTCTCCTTGCCAGTCCTGAACTCAGGAAGCACCTGTACGATTTCGGGTATGATATCGCCTGCCTTCTGCATAATTACCGTGTCCCCAATACGAATATCCTTCTCTCGTATGAAATCCTCGTTATGGAGAGTTGCACGCGCAACGATAGTACCGGCTACCGCTGTAGGTACCAGGTGTGCAACCGGCGTCAGTACGCCGGTCCGTCCAACCTGAAGACTTATGTCCTCGATAACGGTCGTCACCTGCTCCGCTGGAAATTTGAACGCAATTGCATAGCGAGGACCTTTCCCCGTGTGACCCAGTAGCACCTGCTGCTCTCTTGAGTCGACCTTTACCACTACGCCGTCGATAAGGTAGTCCTCCTTCTCCCGAGCGCCGCCCTGCCATTTCTTCCAGTACGCGATAACCTCCTCGATGCTTTCGGCGCGCGTCTCATGCGCGTTAACCGGTAGGCCGAGTGCACGCAGATACGCAAGCTCGTTCGCTTGCGTCTCAGGCATTGCCTCTGAGAGACCCTCAATGTCGTACAGAAATGCTGCAAGTGGACGTGCTGCGGCCGCTTTCGCATCAAGCTGTCGCAAGGACCCTGCAACAATATTGCGAGGATTCGCGAACAGCGGCTTTCCGAGACGCTCTTGCTCCTTATTGAGGGCAAGGAATCCCTTCCTACTCATATAGACTTCGCCTTCAACAACAAGGTCAACTGGACGCGTAAGACGCTTTGGAATGTTTTGTATGGTCGAAACCGTATGCGTAACGTTCTCGCCCGTTATGCCGTCGCCACGCGTGGCCGCAAGCACCAAATTCCCTTTCTCGTACGTAAGAAGTACATGCGCTCCATCAATCTTTAGTTCACAGACATAGGTAGGTGCTGTGCTTATACCGACCTTCGCAAGCCCACGCTTCACTCGTTCATCGAATGCATAAATTTCCTCCTCATTAAACGCATCATCAAGCGACCATTGTGCAACCTCATGCCGTACCTTTGTAAGTCCAGGAAGCACACTGCCTGCTACCTTTTGCGTAGGCGAATGAGGGGTTACCAGAGACGGATACGCGGCCTCAAGCAGTACAAGCTCATGCTTCAATGAATCGAGCGCTTCAGGAGATATAGAAGACTGATCGCGCTCGTGATACTCAGCACGATACGCGCTAATCGCGCCTTGCAGCTTCCGAGCGCGCTCGCGCACTTCCTTAGGGACCGGCGTCATACACCTACTCTACCCTAGCGAACGGCCCTCCCCAACCACTAGTAGAAGACCTTCAATCCGCGCTCGATTCGCTTCGGATCTGTTACGCTGCATACGTTATAGCCGCTGGCGTACAAACAGCTTCTGGCCGTGCCAGCATTACAGGTCGCTGAACCACCACTCTTGTACACTTTCACAGTGGCAGAAACTCCCCCTGGGCACGGGACGGAGAACTCGCTCGTTTGCATACCGCCACTAATACTTGAGGTAACCGGCATATCAACTGTAGCGCAACGGATACTTGTAAGAGGAATACCGTACCCAAATGCATTCTGTTGCTGATCCCAGTACAACGCGCATTCCATTGCAGAATCTGCAGCATAAAAGGCGTACTGTGACTGGCGAGCGGTCGAAGAAAGCGTGACTTGCTTGAGTGCAATATCAAGCAGCGCAAGCCCGACCGAGAGCAGTACCGACGTTAAGACAACGGCAATAAGGAGGGTAAATCCACGTGGTTCGTTGTTGATCATAGCCAGTTGTGAAGACGCTCAGTAATGGTCACGTTTCGCGTCTGATTCTTTGTTGTCCAGGTAACAATAACCGTAAGCGTCATCTCAGTAGCACTGCCTGAAACTGGTGTAAGTAACACAGTACGGGTGTATTTTGTTGGTGTCGGGACGACTGCGACCTGTGTGTAAAGGTTCGTGGAGCTAAGGTAGAGCGGGCCGATAGAGCGACTCACAGTGTTCTGTGTTGGATCAATAACACACGTGGCTGTTATGCAGTTTACCGAACCGCCTGTTCCATCAAGACCAAAGAGCCATGAGCGTGGGGAGCTGGTTCTCAATACATAGAGATAATTGCTATCACGTATGGCGCGAACATACTCCACACCTTCCTGCGCGAGTGAGGAAGCAATAAGCTGCTCGCGCGCAGTCCTCGACGCGTTCAACGACTGCTGAACAGCGTACAGGGGACCAACCATAGCCGTCACAACAACCGTAATAGCGACGAGGGTCTCAACAAGAGTGAATCCACGCATGGGGGTAGTATTCATCATAGCTCTATGAGTCTCTGTGTCGCTCCTGTCTGTATTGAGAAGGTCGACACCTCCCCCGCTTCCGTAGTCATGCTACCGGCAATTACGAACGTAACGTTGGGCTGCGTATCATCACCGACACCAACGCCTCGAACATAAAATCTAAGCGAGGTGATGTTGATACGGCGATCCGTCAAAGAGACCGCATTGTTATCAAGACATCCCGATGAGCCAGTACACTGCCCGATACTCCCATCGTTCTTATGGATGTAAGAGATAATCTGACCCTGGCTGTCGAGGAATGAGATACTATCACCGCCGCCGGTGCAATTTAGCGCACCTCCTCTGGCGCCACAGTCATAGCCGGTACCGGTACGCATCGCGCGTGCCATACTCTCAACCGCGAATGAGAGGGAGGCGGCAAGCTGATTATTCGCGCGGGCCTGCCGATCAAGACTTATGAGCGTAACGTATGCGCCCATAACAACGAGCATAACCATACTGAAAATGCCAAGCGATACAATCATCTCAAGAAGTGAGTAGCCGCGTGATGAAGGTGAGGTATGCATAGCTATTGAGTTGGACATTCAGCCTCTCCTTCTTGTACAACCGACACCTGACCTACCTTCGACACGTAGATGCAGCGCTCGGTAGTCCCATCAGGAGACGAGATACGTATGGTGGCGTCCTGAAGCGCGGTACGAATGTTCCCGTTCACGCCCGTTATAACAGACTGCGTATTCGGACGCAGATAGACGATATTGAGCGAATCAAGGGCACCATTGCAAAGCGGTACCCCATTCGACTGCCTGCCGCAGAATCCGCTAATACGGAATCCGTTATTGAGGCTATACGTCCGAACAACCTCTGATTCGAGCGTCTGAATACAATCCCCCGGCTTTGCTTCGGGATTACTTGCTGGAACGTTCGGGTGCCCAGGGCAAATACCAGGGTACTGTGTGTCTCCCGGTGCTATTGGATGCGTGTCTGCAAAAAGCTTGTACGATGTGGGCGACAGATTCCCAAAATGGACACCGTAGCCGGCGTCCTGAGTACCAGCGAACGTACGACTTGAGATACCCAAGGCTTGAGCTTCACGAATGGAGAATGCGATCGTATACGCTGTATCCGTAAGGATCATAGAACGATTGAACGACGATTGACCAAGGAGTGCAATGGTAGTGATGATGATAATAATCGCAAGTACCACGATCATCTCTACGAGCGTGAATCCTCGTACAGATTTCGTCATAGAGTTAAGAGGAGAGGATTCCATTGTGTGAAATAGGCGAGCATATATCCTGCCGCGAGAAACGGCACGAAGGGCACCTCAATTCCCATTCTATGGCCTTTTGGGGTGGCAACCAATATACCGATACCAACAACCGCTCCAATCCAGAACGAAAATAAGAGTCCTGCGATAGCCAAGGATCCGCCGGTGAGAAGTGCGAGCGCGAGCGCGACGGGACTATCGCCCAGCCCCATAGCACGTCCTCGAGAGAGGTAATGGAGTAAGAAGAACCCGAACCCAATAACGCCAGCCGTCATGAGCGTCTGCCCAAGGTGTTCTGCGCCGCCTGATGTAAAAAACGCATAGAACAGGGAAAGGACAACGAGCAGGGTCGACGCGACCGTCGGAACCACCGTATGCCGCAAATCGTACATAACAATGAATGCGAGTACCGCGAACGTAGCGAGAAGCACCATTAGTGTAAGCGACATACCGAGCTTCAGATACGCAAGCACAAACAATATACCGAGAGTTGCCTCCCCTATCGCATACAAGATTGGTATCCGCGCATAACACGTGCGACACCGTCCTCTGGAACACAACCAAGACAACACCGGCACAAGGTCCGCTGCAGAAAGCTCCCGACTACAAGAGTTGCACGCAGAGCGACCCCTCACCCAGGACTGTCCGGTATACAGTCGCTCAGCGATAACCGCCATGAAACTCGCAACAATTGCACCAAGAAAGAAGAAACCTATAAGGAGCAAAGAGGTTGGCATGTCGTTTCGTATAAAAAGTATAGCATCGGCCACAAGCGAAAAGCCCTCGATTGCTCGAGGGCTTTTCGACAGAACACTTGATTACGATGCTGGGCAAGCTGTACCGGTGGTAGCGGCAGTTGTTGCACGCTTTGCTCCTGTAGAGTCGATGCACCAGTGCGCAGTTGCGCCAGTTCCACCCGGAAGTGGAGAGGAGATGGACCATGCGCCAGAAGCACCAGTCGATGCGTGGCAGACCATGTTCACGCCAGTACCGTTCACAGCCTCAGCGGCTGCAATAGCCTGTACGGTGGTGGTGTCCCACATCGAGCCTGAAACAACTGCCGTAGGGCAGGTACCAGAAACTGCTGTTGCAACATACACACCGTTGGTGTCGTAGTTAAGCTCCGACTGAACCGAGATGGTTGCCATGTTGGCCTTTACCGATGCTGCGTTGCCGCGTGTACGCGCCGTGTTGAGGGACGCGAGAACGACGGACGAGAGAATACCGATGATGGCGATCACGACGAGGAGCTCAATGAGCGTAAAGCCGCGATCTGCTTTGATATGTCCGAGAGTCATAATGTCTATAAATGTGTTTAATGCGCAGAATGGGTAAATATCCGCTTACTTGTATTGTACGCCACCCCCCTTCTTCGTCTGCTCCTAATGGGGATAACCCGTACAGGGCTAGGAAATGGAGCCTGCCATGTTGTAGATAGGGATAAGTACGGACGCAAGGAGCGTACCAACACCAAGACCCAGAAGCACGATCATCATAGGCTCGATAAGGTCAACAAGCGTATCAACGGCAGTCGTCACCTCACGCTGGTAGAACTTGGCAAGCGTGGTGAGGATGTTGCCGAGCTCTCCTGTCTCCTCACCCACACGCACCATGGCGGTCATAATGCCCGGAATCTCGGCATGCTTTGAGAGTGCATCAGAAATAGAGGCACCTCCCTTCACGGCTTCTCCAACATCGTTAAGGAGCCTTTCATAGGTTGGACTTCCCACAACAGACGCCGTAATCTCAACCGCTTCAACAACCGGCACACCCGAAACGAGCATGGTCGCAAAATTGTCTGCAATACGCGAGAGGTACAATTTACTGTACAGATCGCCCACATACGGGACCTCGAGCTTCAGTTTGTCGAAAAATAGACGCCCTGGACCTGTCTGAAGAGAGCGCCAGGCGAAGAAAGCACCGACACCAAGTGCTATGAGGAAGAGGAACCCATACCGCACGAGGAAATCGGACACGCTAATAACAATCTGCGTATAGAGCGGTATATCTTGTCCCGAATCCTTGAGAATACCGGCGATACGCGGGATAACCATGGTGAGCATCAGCGCCATCACGATAAAGAACACACCGATGACGAATGCCGGGTAGATAAGCGCGTTCTGCGCCTTGTTCATCACCTCGTAGGTGCGATCGAGATAGTCCGCAAGGTACCCAAACGTCTCAGAGAGTCGTCCTGATTCCTCGCCCGAACGCACCATATTCACATAGAAGTTCGAAAATACTTTCGGATGACGTGCGAGAGCCTTTGATATTGGACTGCCGCCCTGCAAATCGTCCGCAATCTGCGTCATAATCTCCGCGAGATACTTGTTGTCTACTTCAGCAGCAAGAAGACGGAAGATGCGGAGGGCCGAGACCTGTGCTTCGAATAGGGTCGCGATCTGTCGCGACAGGATCACAACCTCCTTATTCGAGACTTTCTTAAAGAAACCAATCTCGATATTAAGCGCAGACTTCTTCGTAACCGGCTCTATGGATGAAACGATGAGCCCGCGGCGCTGCAGAGTTGAAACCGCGACATCAACCGAGAGTGCCTCAACGGTTCCCGCTCGTTCATGTCCGTCCTTATCAAGTGCGTGGTACGAGAAAAGCATAGGAATCTATAGATACCGCTCGAAGGTCTTCGGATCGTTCGCGCGCTCATACGCGTGCTCGATTGTTACCTCGCCACGTCGTACAAGTTCCGCCAACGAGCGATCCATGTCGATCATACCCTCCTGACTTGAGGTCTGGATAACCGTTGTGATCTCATGCGTGCGACCTTCGCGAATAAGGTTCGAGACCGCGCTGTTGTTAATCAGTAGCTCGTACGCTGGAAGCTGTCCGCCGGCAATGCGCGGAATAAGACGCTGCGAGAAGATACCGGCAAGTGAGCCTGCAAGCTGTACACGTACCTGATCCTGCTGGTTTGGCGGGAACATGTCGATAATACGGTCGATAGTCTGTGCCGCATTGTTCGTGTGAAGCGTTGAAAGGACCAAGTGTCCCGTTTCAGCTGCAGTAACCGCCGACGAAATGGTCTCCTGGTTACGCATCTCTCCCACCATGATCACGTTCACGTCCTCGCGGAAGGCAGAGTTAAGCGCGGAGTGGAAGTCCGGCGTATCGATATGCACCTCGCGTTGATGAATCAAGGACTTCTTTTGCTCAAAGATGTACTCCACCGGATCCTCAATCGTTACGATGTGCTCAGCGCGTGTTTCGTTGATGCGGTCGATGATAGTCGCCAGGGTCGTTGATTTCCCCTGCCCCACGGGACCCACCACAAGGAAGAATCCTTGCGAGCGCTGGCTAAACACCTCAAGTATAGGCGGGAGATTCAAGGACTCGAACGTGCGAATCTCGTGTGGAATAAGACGCATCGCGATAGCGGCAGCACCCTGCACGGTATACCCATTCACACGGAAGCGTGCCTTTGCAGTATGTGCGTATGAGAAATCGATTGCCTGCTCCGACGCAAAGCGCTCAAAGCGATGACCTGGCGCAATACTCTTCAGGTATCCAATGGTCATCTCAGGAGTGAGCACGGGGTGTTGCAACAAAGGCACCAACGAACCCGAAATGCGAAGAATTGGGTTGTTCCCTGCAGAGAGGTGCAGGTCTGATGCCCCTTCGGCTACAACCGTGTCGAAGAGTGCCTTGAGTGAAGCGTCTACTGCTTCGTTCATGCTTTAGCTTCGATTATCTTCATAGTCTCCGAAAATACTTCAGATGGAATGGCTGACGCCTTTATGATGTAGCCGTCCGCACCAAGCTCTCGTGCCTTTGCGATATCAGATTCCTGTCCCTGATTTGAGAGAACGATAACCTTTGAGGTTTCTGCAAGATTCTCGCGCTTGATTACTTCGAGAATCTCGAAACCTGTGAGACCAGGCATCACAATATCGAGCAAGAGCGCATCAGGTGCTGGTTCTTTGCGAAGTGCCTCAAGTACTTCTTCTCCAGCTGAAAATGCAGTTACCGTGTGTCCTGCCGCTTTAAACTTAACGGCATACATATCGAGAAGGAACCGATCATCATCAACGAGATATAAACGATAGGGAGAAGTAGACATAGGGATCTATTTAGACAGCTCCTCTTCTTCGAGAATGACCTGGCCGCCAAGCGCATTCACCTCCTCAAAAGGAATCTGTCCTGCTAACGCTTTAATGATAGCATCCTCACGCATCGTAAACATACCCTTCTGGCGCGCAGCGGCATACACCGATTCCTCGGTAGGATTGGTAAGAACCACGTGCTCGAGCTCCTTGTCCATGCGTAGGAATTCGAATACCGCAAGGCGGCCCCTCGTCCCGTTCGGACAATCTGCTGTTGGTTCAGCACGATAAAACTGATCAAATGCTGGTAGGTGTTGACGATACTCTTCCGGAAGGTCCGCGAACTCACGCGTCAAAAGCCCCTGCATACTTTCTGAAAGAGGCACGGGCTTCCCGGCACCCGGGCAAAGCTTGCGCACGAGGCGCTGACCAATTGCCGCGATCAAGGTCGGCGCAATCAAGTAGGGGTCAACGCCCATATCAACCAAGCGGGGTATAACACCGGCCGCAGTGTTCGTGTGAATAGTTGAGAACACGAGGTGTCCGGTAAGTGCAGCCTGAATCGCAAGCTGTGCCGTCTCCTTATCGCGAATCTCTCCCACCATAATGATGTCCGGGTCCTGGCGAAGGATAGAACGTAGACCTGAGGCGAAGGTGTACCCAATCTCCGGACGCACTTGCGACTGCGCAACACCGGCGATTTCATACTCAACCGGATCCTCAACTGACACCACGTTCGCTGATTCCCGATCGAGCTCAGTCAACATCGAGAACAAGGTTGTCGATTTACCTGAACCCGTAGGTCCTGCAATAAGGATGATGCCGTACGGCTGTTTAATGATCTCGCGCACCTGAGCGAGATCTGCTGCAGAGAGTCCGATGGTCTCAAGGGTCGCCACCGACTTCGCACTGTCCAAAATACGCATCACCACCTTCTCACCTCCTTGAGTCGGGAAGGTCGATACACGGAAATCGATACGACGCCCTTCCACGGTCGCGGAAAATCTACCGTCCTGTGGCTTTCGTTTCTCATCAAGACGCATCTGCGAAAGAATTTTGATACGCGCAACGACGGCTGGATGCACCTTAGCTGGGAGTTCGAGCGAGGTATGAAGCTCGCCGTCCATACGAAAACGAACCCGGGTCTTCTCAGGTGTTGGCTCAACGTGGATATCAGACGCCCCACCCTCTACCGCATACCGCAGAATTGTTGCCACAATTTTGGTTACCGGCGCATCGGCCTTTATGTTCGTATCAACAGATTCTTCTGGTGTCCCCTTCCCTTTAGCATCATCCAGGGGTGCTGCAGCCGTGCCCTCAATTTCAGAAAGCGCTTCCCCAACCTCGCCGGAGAGATTCTCATATTCCTTCAGCACCTTATCAAAATCATTCCGAGAGATAATGAACAGCTTGTAGGGCATGCCCACCCTCGATGAGATGAACTGGAGTGCATCAAGTGCCTCGATGTTGTCCGGATCTAAAATACCAACCGCAAGCGCGCCGCCTGCCACCTCTATTGGCACGAATTCATAGTGTCGTGCGGATTCTTCTGGTATGTAGGAAAGTGCTTTTTGGTCCTTGAGCTCGTTTGGCAACGCCCGGTACGGGATACCGTACTTCTCAGAGACAACTGCATACGCTTTCTCGAGAGTAATTCCTTTCTTCTCCAGAAACGTATCAATCGGAAAACCAGTGGTACGTGCCTCTTCCTCGACGCTTTCAGCGTCTTCTGGAGAGAGTATTCCTTTTTCTTTAAGAAGGGCAACGAGGTTCATCCCGAATGGTGAGGCACAAGCCCCTTAGATTATGAAACGACCGATAATGCGCACAGCCGTGAACACTCTCTGAAGTGTACTACGATATGCCGCTCTCTAGACGAACGTACTGGGGAATTACTGTTCGTTCCGAACTCCTGCCAAGGGTGCGAACGGGTCAGTACGACCTGACGCTTCTGGAAGGATTGCGGTCTTTATATCAACGAGTGACAGAAAGCGCGGATCTTCAAGCACGCTCGCATTAAATGCAATTGGCTGGAGCTGTGCTGCGAGCGTTAGAAACGTTGCTTGCGCCTGTCCTGTAGGTCCAAAGCTATTAATAGAAACATTATCAACTGGCGCGGGCCGGAGCCAGAGGAAATACACCACAACGCCGAGCACGACGATACTAGCTGCAATGATGATGGTTTTTTTCTTTGAGAGTGCCATAAAGTATGCCGTTAGCGGAGCCAGTAAAGTCGGAATGTTATGTCGTAGGTATAGACTCCGGTATCAGAATCCTGCACGGATAACTCAATCACATCGAGCGGACGCAAACTCTGCTCTACCCCAGTGAGGAAGGTACGGAATGCTGCGTAACTGCCGGTAGCAGATACCGAAAGCTCGAGAGACTCGGTTGGCTGTGACGTCTGGAGTGCGAGCGTATTTGACTGTGGCGCCATGGCACCGGGGCCCGAGGCAACCCCCGCGGCACCAAGCGGTGCAGTATTGGTCCTTGCAGAGGAGCTCGTATCAGATCCACTGTTTCCGCTCGCGATATTAAACTCGGAGAGCTGCACTCCTGAGCGGGCAGCAAGCGAGTTCAAATCAACAATAAGCTGCACATTGTCGACACTGTCCGGAAGAAAGGCCTCGAGTCGCTCGAGCTGCTCTGCTGGCATTGCCTTTCGTTGCTGCGTAAGCTGAGCCTCTTTAAGTTTAAACTGCTCTGCCGCATTGAGCGCGCTATCGAGACCAGTAATCTCATCCTTGAGTGCAGCAATAGAACCACCGTGGGTTGGCTGCGTGTACCCGATAAAAAGACCGATGGCGCCGATTACGAGAAGAATAGGAATGATGCGGGAAACAATCATAGTTGTGGTTGGGTGGTGGTCGCGGTGCTTGGTGCTGCAGGCGTCACTGGTGACGTTGTTGCGGCAGACGTTGTGGCTGCAGTTGGGGGAGTCGTCGGTACTGGAAGTGTTGTTGGTGTGTCAGAGATGCCGGGAAACACGTCTCCAGACGTTATGAGTCGCGGATCAATTGTGGCGGTTAGCGAAAAGGAAACGGTTCCATTCTTGTTCACAGAGATATCGGAGAAGATGGCACGCTTGATGCGCTTCTCTGCAGCAATCATAGAGCTCTGTGCGGCAAGAGCGTTAAAGCTACGTGCAACGCCCTCCATTTTTATTTCCGCTGAACGATCATCCTCTACTGAGAGTGACAATCCGCTGAACCGCACGGTCTGCAGTGTCCTCGATTCTAGTGTATCGAAGAACTGTGAGAGCAGGACGTGCTGGTCAAGAAGGCTCTGAACGGTATTCAGGCGGCTCTTGAGGCGAATAAAACCTTCGACCGTATCAAGATTTACTTCTTTCTGAGCCTGTGTAAGGTTCGCTGACTTTTGGTCTCGTGTATTTTTGAGGTACATCTCGTACCCAAAAACGCCAGCAGCAAGTGCGACGGAGATAATCGCAATCACGCCGCCAACAATGAAGAATATATTCGTACCGCTCTGCTGCTTGCGCGACGACGTCGCTACCGGCTGCTTCGGCACAAATGAGGTTGGAATGGTCGGAGGAAGAGCCACAGTACTTTAGAGTATACGGGAACAATGAGCGAAACAGACACTCTTATGCACAGAGCGCTATCCTTCTTCTTCGAGCTTCCGGAGCGCGAGCCCAACGGCAACCGCGAACTCAGGCCCAATTGCTTCCAGCACCGGACGCATGAACGCGGGTGCCTGTGTTTTGCCGAACGGGTCTGCGATGCGAACCTCTACCGAAAAGAAGGTCTTTGCATACGCGGCAAGCTCCTTCGTAACACCGCCGCCGCCTGTAAGGACAAGGCATGAAATTTTCTTCCCTTTTGCATTCTCGTACTGAGCAAGTGCTCGCTTTGCCTCCTCAAAGATACGTGAAAAGACGAGTTCGATAGAGCGATGGTCGTACGTACCAGCCTCATTTGCGAATCCGTGCTCCTTCTTCATGATCTCGGCATTCCCAACCGTTATTCCTTGCGAGGTCGCAATCGTACGGGTCACATCCTGGCCACCGCTTGGAATGTTATGAGAAAGCGCAACCACCCCGTGCTCGACGACGTAGACTTTTGTAGCAGACGCACCGATATCAAGCACCAGGACCGGCTTTACCGGCTCGTCCACAACCGAACGGATGGTACTGAAAATCTCTATTTCGTAGAACGTAGCCGCAAGTGCAGAGCCCCGGACGACTCCCTCGAGCAGAGTAAGCTCATCGTTATGTACCGCAACCAAGAGCACCTGAACCTTTGGTGACGGTTCTGCTCCTTCAGATAACGCTTCCGGAATAACGAACCAGTCGAGCTGGACTTCAGACACAGGGACGGGGATGTACTTCCTCGCTTCGAGCTCGATAACAGTTTTCTGTTCGGAAGGGTCATTGCGGCGCGGGAGCTCAACGAGAGTAAGGAGGGACCGAGAGAACGGAATGGAGATTCCTGCGTCCTTCGTTGTGACATTTGCCTCGCGCAGCAGATCATTCAATGTTTCTGCAATCTTCGCTGCGGGCAGATTTGTCGCTTGTCCGACTTCGACTCCTGCATAGGGCCCGAGTGCAAGTTCGCCATAGGTTTCAAGCACAGCCGTGCCGCCCTCGCGGCGCAGCTGCACTACTTTGAGTGAGGACGAGCCAATATCGACGCCAATGACGCTCTTTGATTTGCTGCCTGTACCGAAAAGTTTAGACAGAAAGCCCATTGCGGGGATTGTATCATGCGGGCATGCGCGCCCTTCGCCTTATCCTCGACCTTTTGTTCCCATTAAGTCACCGAGCGGTGCTCGTCGAGGACGCCACTCTCGAATCAATCGGCCAGTATGCCCGGCCGGTGCGTGTCACCGATAATATCGTTGCGCTCCTCCCCTATCGAAAACCCCTTGTACGTGCCTGCATCACGGCCGCCAAGTTTAAAGACAACGAAAAAGCTCAGACATTCCTTGCAGGTGTGCTCGTAGACTATTTAAACGAATGGAGTGCAGCCAATACCATTCTCGACGATTCTCCACTCGTACTCGTTCCTGTTCCGCTCTCAAGCGAGCGCCGGAAGGAACGGGGGTATAATCAAGTAGAACGCATTGCACGGCTTGCTGCGAAAAAGCTTCCCCATGTTTATCTAGATACGGACCTACTGGTGCGCACCTGTGACACCCTTCCTCAAACCACCCTTAGTGGTACGGAACGCCGCACAAACGTTGTAGGAGCCTTCGGTGTATCGTCTCCCCCAGACCCTAGCCATACCTATATTGTGTTGGATGATGTTTCAACAACCGGCAGCACGCTTACTGCCGCCATAGAAGCCTTAGAATCAGCTGGCTCAACCACGGTACTCGGTATCACATTGGCGCATTAGGGCCGAAATGATACGGTAGTACGGAAGGAGACGTGGCTGAGTGGTCGAAAGTACCTCACTGCTAACGAGGCGAGCTGTAAAAGGCTCCGAGGGTTCGAATCCCTCCGTCTCCGCTACCTACGGATTGTTGTAACAGCCGCGTTGGTCGGTATATCCCGGATATTCACCGCGCGCCCCACTACTACCAGCGCAATACCAGTTCCCATTATTGAGCGCGATCATAAACGAATATGTCGTCGCACATCCTAATGATGTGTTGGAGTAGATGCGATAGGCACCGGTGGGTCCCCATATGTAGCGTGCATTGTTAAAGATGCTTGTACAAAATTATGTCTGGGTTCTGCTTAATGCTCGCGGATCCAATCGAACCGAACACCAGAAACACAGGCTCTCTGGGCATCGCTACCACCCCCTTGCCTCCATCTAGAGGAAACGCGGTAGACTGGAGGCAGCCCTATCGGCGTAACCTTTGCCTTCTATGAATACCAAAAATCTTCTTGTTGCCATCCTTGTAATCGCTTTTATTGCGCTTGGCGCGTATGCGTTCTCAACAAATCGAGCGAGCGCTCCTTCAAACGATCCAGCAGTTGAAGAGAACGCACCCGAAGCCACAGGACCGAGCGCAGAGAGCCAGGAAGACGGGGGGCCCGCATTCGCTGTTGTGACACTCACTAATGATGGATTCTCTCCTTCGTCAGTAACAGTTGCGCGCGGCGAGACCGTACGCTTCATTAACGATTCCTCTCGGGGTATGTGGGTTGGTGTGGATGAACACCCAACACACACCGGGTACGACGGCACATCAACGCGCGAGCACTGCACAAACGGCATGAACACCGGAACTTCCTTTGATCAATGCACCTCGGTTGAAAGGGGTGAGTTCTGGGACTTCACCTTTACTAAGAGCGGTACCTTCGGCTTCCATAACCATGTAGGTGCATCCAGCACAGGCACCGTTGTTGTTCAGTAGTATGGTGAATCCGCTCAGTCTTCCTCTTCCGGGACTCCTGATGCGTCTGGCTGTTGCCTTTGCGTTCGCCTATCCTGCAGTAGACGCTTGGTTCAATCCGGATTCTTGGATTGGATACTTCCCGGGATTTGTCCTTGATCTCGCAGGAAGCAACACCGAACTTCTTCTGCATGGCTGGGGTGTTCTTGAGATTGCGCTTGCGCTCTGGGTCTTGTTCGGCACGAGGGTCTTTATCCCGAGCATGATTATGGCTGTAGCACTGATTGCAGTTGTTGTCGCGAATCCAGGCCAATTCCCTATCCTCTTCCGAGACATCTCTATCGCACTTGCAGCAATCTCACTCGCAATTGTTAACAAGAGAAAACATGGATAAAGCACGTTGTGCGGGCGGGATTGTGCTTGGCGATCGTGGCACTATCGCTATGGTGCGCAATCGTGGTGGCAATGGTGCATGGCTCTTTCCTAAAGGACATCTTGAGGAAGGTGAATCTGACGAGGTAGCAGCGCGGCGCGAAATTATGGAGGAGACTGGCCTCACGAATCTTGAACTCATCGATGATCTAGGAAGTTATGAGCGGTATAGGATGAATGTTGACGGAACCGATAACCTTGCAGAAACGAAGAACATACATATGTTTCTATTCGCCGCAGAGCCAGGAGCCGAACTCATACCAACACTTGAAATTGAAGAGGCTCGTTGGGTTTCCCTATCGCACATCGTGAACGAGATTGGTAACACGAAAGACAAAGCATGGTTTACAACAGTCTTTGAGCGCATCCGACACGCAATACAACGCGACTAGTAATTTCGTTACCGGATTACCTTAGCGATTGCTGGCACCACGCGCTTATCGAGGACGTCAGGGATAATTTTTGTTGCGGTTGGTTTTTCAACGAGTGCAGCGAGCGCCTTTGCTGCTTTAAGTTTCATTGTCTGCGTTATTTCTGTAACGCTATGGTCGAGAGCACCACGGAATACGCCCGGAAACACCAGTGCGTTATTAACTTGATTTGGAAAATCAGAGCGTCCTGTTGCGATAACCATGGCGCCACCCTTCTTCGCCTGCTCTGGCATAATTTCAGGTATTGGGTTGGAAAGCGCAAAAACAATAGAGTCCTTTGCCATGGTTTGTATGTCGCCAGCCATAAGGAGGTTTGGTCCTGAAACACCAACGAACACATCGCTTCCTTCAAGTACGGAAGCGAGATCCCCTGACACGTTTCGTGGATTGGTTAGACGAGCGAGCTCCTGCTTGCTTTCGTTAAGAGCAGTGCGGCCCTGATACAGAGCACCCTCGCGATCGAGCACGATGATGTCTGTAACACCTGCGGCATGTAGTAGTTTTGCAACCGCACTCCCCGCAGCGCCAGCGCCCGATATAACAACCTTCAGTTTCCTAAACGGCTTCCCCACAACAGTTGCAGCGTTAATGAGCCCTGCCAGCACAACAATGGCAGTGCCGTGCTGGTCGTCATGCATCACCGGTATATCAAGTGCCGTGATAAGTCGCTTCTCGATATCAAAACACTCGGGGGCCTTAATGTCCTCGAGGTTTATACCACCAAAGCCCGGGGCAATATGTATGATTGTTTGCACGATTTCGTCTGGGTCTTGAGTATCAAGCACGATAGGCCACGCATCTACATCCGCGAGCTCCTTGAATATTAGTGCCTTCCCTTCCATAACAGGAAGTGCACCATACGGGCCGATATTCCCAAGACCAAGCACTGCTGAGCCGTCACTAATAACCGCAACACTATTCTTTTTTACGGAAAGCTTCCGTGCATCTTTAGGATGCTTCGCAAGATGCAATGACGCAACACCAACTCCAGGCGTGTAGTAGAGCGCAAAGTCTTCCTTATTTTTTAACCTGACCCTTCCTTTAGTTTCAATCCGAGCACCGGTCTTTTTAAACGCTGCGAGTATTTGTGCACGAGTCTGCACTTTTATTTTCTTTCTTGCCAATGGCATAGCCGGAGCAGTATCTCAGTTTTGAAGTTTTACCACCTCTTGGTGTGAACGAAAACTGTTGCACTACAAGTGCTTATGGCTCCACTCTTTGCGATGAAGGTCATCGGGAACACGTGCTTGCCGAGCACCGCTATTGAGACGCGTTGACGGCCTTTTGTCGGCCACTCTTTGTCTCCCTGTACGAGACCCACCACCTTCTCTGCTCCGCGACTCTTCCAAACAATGTCGACAGATCCTCCTGAATGCATGACTCTCTTCGTTGCACGTACTTCGCAGGTTGGTGGTACTGGAACCACCGTTACGTTTGCAACGGAGATTGAAAGTTCCTTTGCCTGCGCAGGTATAGCAGGCAGGGCAACAAAGAAAAGCATGAATGTGGCAGCAAAAAAGACAATGCGTCGTGTAGTCATATATGGGTATGAGACCATGATTGCGAAAGAAACACTAGTGTCACTCTTCCAAGGCCAAACGGTATACTGACCGCATGAAGCCTGAAGACCCAGTCTCACAGCATTTCACCCGCCTCAAGCCTGACCAAAAGAACGCACTCGAGCGGCTCGGTATTAAAACGATACACGATCTCCTCTACCACTTCCCCGCTCGCTACGAAGCAGCAGGACCGACCGGCACTATCGGGAGCGCAACGTCTGGAACCGACGTTACACTCTACGGCACTATCAGAAAACCTGAAGCGAAAAAGTCGTGGACTACGAAGCGTCCTATGGGTGAGGCGTGGCTCGAGGATGCCTCGGGCCGCATAAAGCTGCGCTGGTTCTCGCAGCCTTACATTGCGAAGTCTCTCAAGGACGGCATGGTTGTAAAGGCGAGCGGGAAGATAACTGGGACAGGCGACAAAATCTATCTCGCAAACCCCGAGATCGACCGTTCTCCTATTAATCCCGAGGAAGTACACGACTCCCTCTTCACGAACACCGAAGACCTTGGAAGTGCTCTCATCGAGGACACTCAGTACGCAATTTATCCAGAATCAAAAGGGGTCTCCTCACTCTGGTTCCTTCATGCACTCAAGCGTGTGTTTGAAGCAGGTGTACACGAGCGTCTCCCCGACCCAATTCCCAAGGAGATGCTCGACCGCTACAGCTTGCCAACTTTGTCTACGGCACTCATCTGGATGCACGCACCGAGAAAGCTTCCGGATTCGCAAGCAGCGAAGAAACGTTTTGCGTTCCAAGAAGTACTCGCGATACAACTCACGACACAACGCCGGCGTCTTGAAGCAACGAAAGAACGGGCGCTCCCGGTACACGCAGACCGGACATCTCTTTCTGCTTTTATGGATTCCTTTCCGTTTCCACCAACCGAAGCACAGGCGCGATCCATTGAGAGCATTGTGGCGGACTTTGAGAAACCGCACCCCATGAGAAGACTTCTTGAGGGTGATGTGGGGAGCGGGAAGACCGCGGTTGCGGCTGCAACCGCATACATGGTTGCTACCTCAAGACCTCCGGGGCGTATTGCCGGTACACTCCAGGTTGCGTACATGTGCCCTACCGAAATCCTTGCGAAACAACACTTCTCAACGTTCGTTTCCTACTTCAAAGACCACCCAATCCCCATTGGACTCATAACCGGAAACGAGTGCCGCAAATTCCCTTCGAAGGTTCGATACGAGGAGTCCGCAAAGGTTTCGAGAGCACAGTTTGCGAAATGGGTCGCGAACGGCGAGATCCCAATTGTTATTGGTACCCATGCACTCGTGTACAAATCCTTAGCGTTTCAGAATCTTGCGTACGCAATTATTGACGAGCAGCACCGCTTCGGAAAAGCACATCGCCAAAAGCTTACAAAGAAGGATGGTGCACTCTCGCCCCACCTTCTTTCAATGACCGCGACGCCAATCCCACGCACACTTGCGCTCTCGATTTATGGAGATCTCGATCTGTCGCTTCTTGATCAAATGCCGCTTGGTCGCAAGCCTATTCTCACGGAAGTTCTTGGTCCTGAGAAGCGCGAGAAGGCATACGAGCGTGTGCGAAGCGAACTTGCACTCGGACACCAGGCATATGTCATTTGTCCCCGCATTAACGAACCGGATCCCCAAAAGGAATTCGCCGTGCAGGCAAAGTCTGTGAAAGCAGAAGCAGAACGATTAAAGCTCAACGTATTCCCGGACGCTTCAATCGATATCCTACATAGCAAGATGACACCGAAGGATAAAGAGGCGGTTATGAAGCGATTTGAAAATGGAGACGTACAGATACTCGTTGCGACATCGGTTGTTGAGGTTGGTGTGAATGTTCCAAACGCCACCGTTATTCTTATTGAAGGCGCAGAGCGCTTCGGACTCGCCCAATTGCATCAGCTCCGTGGGCGTGTCATTCGCTCATCGAATCAGGCGTATTGTTTCGCCCTCCCTGAATCCTACGGACCCGCAACCAAAGAGCGCCTCACTGCCCTTACGACCGCCAAGAATGGGTTTGAACTCGCCGAGTACGATCTTGCACTTCGCGGGGCGGGCGAACTGTATGGTGCACGGCAGTGGGGCGTGTCGGATATCGCTATGGAGGCGCTTAAGAATATAAAGATGGTAGAGGCCGCGAGAAACGAGGCACAGGAGCTCGTAAAAAAAGATCCGGAACTTAAGAAGCATCCCCTTCTCGCGAAGCTTGCAAAGAAAGCGGACGAGGAGGTGCATCCCGAATAAGTGTGCGCTACAGTACTTAGGCACCCTTAGCTCAGTTGGTTAGAGCACGGAGCTTATACCTCCGCGGTCCTTGGTTCGAATCCAAGAGGGTGCACCAAACGTGCAGAGAAAGTGAGATTTTGATATGGTGCATTTCAGAGCATATGAAAGGAGGTCAGCTATGCTGATGAACACGTTGCTCATTTTCTTCCTATGGGGGCCACACGCTATCAGGAACTGGCTCGACACCGGCGTCTTCCCCTATCTCGCCGTTGGTCTTGCTGTGGGTATGGGCTATGGAATCTGGTCGGTGGCTGAGAACGACGCCACAGCCTTCGGCCTGGCACTCATGGCTGGTTCTTACGGGCTCTATGTGGTCATGGGCGGCTTCTTCTGGTTTACCCTGCAGGGCGACCCGGAAGTAACGCACTTCGACTGGAAAGACATCCTGAAATCCCACTGAACGAAGAACGGCGGCATCATCCGATGCCGCCGTTTTCCTTTACGTAACCCTAACTAGATAGATACGTCTTCCTCCTCTTTCTTCTTCGGCGTTATGCCGTTCGCAATAAGAATGGTCTCGAATTCTTCGCGCTCAAGCGTCTCAACCTCAACCAGACGCTCTGCAATTGCATCAAGTGCCTTGCGGTGTTCTTCGAGCACCTGTCGAGCACGTCCCTTTGCCTCAGCAATAATGCGTGCAACTTCCGCATCAATCTTTGACGCGATTTCCTGAGAGTACATGGCGTCTCCATAGGCACGGTCTCCCGCGTACGCAACAGGCCCGAGTGTGTCGCTCATGCCGTACCGAGACACCATATCGCGTGCGAGAGCTGCGATAACCGCAAGGTCGTTCGACGGACCGGTTGTGAGGTCTCCATAGATCATCTCTTCTGCGACGTACCCGCCAAGCGTGGTCGCAATATCGTCGAGGAAGGTCTTTCGAGAGTGCATACGCCTATCGTCAAACGGAAGTTTGAGCGTGTACCCTGCAGCGCGTCCACGGCTGATAATCGAGATCTTATGAATTGGATCTGAGTGTTCAAGCACGGAACCAACGAGTGCGTGCCCCGCTTCGTGATACGCGGTGAGACGTTTTTCTTTCTTTCCAAGGAGATGACTCTTTCGTTCAGGACCGAGCATAACCTTCTCAATAGAACGGATGAGGTCGTACTGCGTAATCTCCTTGCGGTTCTCCCGCGCAGCGAGAATGGCTCCCTCGTTCATAAGTGAGTAGAGCTCGGCACCCGAGAAACCTGGGGTACGCTCCGCAATAACATCGAGCGCGACGTCAGGGCCAAATGGTTTCTTGCGTGCATGCACCGTGAGAATCTCGAGACGGTCTTTGCGATCTGGAAGGTCGATGGTAACGCGACGATCAAAGCGTCCTGGACGCAGTAACGCTGGGTCGAGCACGTCAGGGCGGTTCGTTGCCGCCATAACGATAACCTTCTCGGTCGGATCGAATCCGTCCATCTCAACGAGGATCTGGTTCAGGGTCTGCTCGCGTTCGTCGTTTCCGCCGCCAACGCCCGTACCACGCACACGTCCAACCGCATCGATCTCGTCAACGAAGATGATGGATGGCGACGTCTTCTTGGCCATAAGAAAAAGATCGCGCACACGAGACGCTCCCACACCCACGAACATCTCAACGAACTCAGAGCCTGAGATTGAGAAGAATGGTACCCCAGCCTCGCCAGCAACCGCACGAGCGAGTAGGGTCTTTCCGGTACCAGGCGCACCCATAAGCAGAATACCCTTCGGGATACGTGCACCGATATCGAGGAACTTCTTCGGATTCTTCAGGAAGTCCACGATCTCAAGGAGCTCTTCTTTTGCTTCCTTGGCCCCTGCAACGTCAGAGAAGAGTACGCGCTGATTGGTATCAGCCGGATCGATCATGCGCGCCTTTGATTGCCCAAAGGAGAATGCCTGCATGCCCGCTCCACGCACCTGGCGCGTAAGGAACCAGAAGAGGATACCGAGGAATAGAATCGGGAGAAGGATTGGTGCAAGGTTAAAGAACCAGTACTTGAATCCGGACTCGCTCTTAACGGTAATGTTCACCGCCGTAAGCTGTTCGGGAGTAACACCATACGCGGCAAGTGTCTCCGGAAGCGCAGCCTCAGGATCCTTCATAGCCTTCTTCTCAGTGCCGTCTGCGTACGCAAGAACAAGCTCGTTTCCGCTGATGAGAATCTCTGAGACCGTACCGGCCTTCACGTCGCTCGCCACCTGAGAGAGAGACAACGGCTCCTGCTTCTCGCCTTGTCCGACGATGAGACTATAGAGGCTCGTGAGGATAATAAGGACAAGAACCGTAGACAAAAGGTTTGCAGTAAACCCTCCACCGCTCCCTGGCATCTGGATGCCTCCCTTTCCTGGTAATTTCTTTACTCCCTTCTTCTCTGGCGCGGGCTTTCCGGCCGGTTTCTTGGTAGGTGCCATAATAGGGAGAGTATACGCCAGAGACGTATGAAGCGCGAAGGAACAGGCGTTTTCCTCTAAATCCTGCTACCTTTTATATATCCATGACCGCACTCATTAAGAACAAGAAAGCCACCCTCCGATTCGAGGTGCTCGAGACCTATCAGGCAGGGCTTGAGCTGCATGGCTACGAGGTTAAATCTATCCGAGCAAAGCTCGGCTCTTTGGACGGTTCCCGAGTTATCGTCCGCGGTGGCGAAGCCTTTATTGTGGGTATGACCATCCCTCCGTACCAAGCTCCGAACGCCCCCAAAACCTATGATCCTGAGCGTCCCCGGAAGCTTCTCCTGAAGCGCGCGGAAATCGTCGAACTTCTTGAAGCAGAAGCAAAGAAGGGCTTGACACTGGTGCCTTTAGAAATGTATAATGCGGGGAGATACCTGAAGGCGCGCATCGCCATAGTTCGCGGAAAAGGAAAAGCTGATAAGCGTGAAGATTTGAAACGCCTTGAGGCAAAGAAAGAAGCGGACCGAGCGATGCGACAGAAATAATTCGATCAGTCCCGTTCTGGAACCATTCTCCTGACTGGTTCCAGAACGGGGGTGACCGGCTTTGACGGTCCTGTACTTTGAGAGACGTGCGACGCGGCAGAAGGATACTGACTGCCTTATCAACGTATTCAATCAAACTTGCCAAGAACACTCTTGCAAGCGTAAAGTCGCCTTACTTCGGTAAGAAGGACTTTGCGTTCGCTTACGCGTAAAAGCTTCGCGCTTTCGCCTAAGCGACGTTCATACATCTTCGTTCCTTCAGGAATATGTATGGGCGGAATCTTCTGAAGGATCGGTATCGAAGGTCTCCCTGCCTTCGGCTTAAAAGACGGGACTAGGCAGAAGCGTTTTGGCTAACGTTCCTATGCTTCTGCTGAACCCTCAACGTTAGCTACGCGTCGTAGACTCGCTCTTAAAGCAGGGTTCGGACCGGAGTTCAACTCTCCGCACCTCCACCTATTTGAAAACCGCCCTAGGCGGTTTTCTTCATGAAAGCCTCAGACACTTGAGGGTATGGTTCCTGTACATAAGCAATAACCAACACCTATGAACAGAGCAGCTTCAATTTGGATTGTTCTCGGACTTGTCGTCCTTGGAATCCTTCTCATTCTTGCCTTTAGGAGTCCCGCTGACGTAGATGAGTCTATGGACCAGGCAGCGACGAGTACCGCACAGGCAATGAACCGCGCCGCAGCACGCACGGAAGCCTCCGCAGAACTCACAGCACTTCAGGCACGCGTTGTGGCCGGAGAGACGTATGACTCACTGAAGGATGACTTCGCCAAAGTACGCACCAATCTCGCTGCCGCATACGAGAACGTAGAAGGCGAAGCTGCTCAAGAGTGGGCAGAGATTAGTAGCGACTTCGACGAGTTTGAAGCATCAGCACGTGAGGGCACGAGTAACTTCCTTGATGTCCTCGCTCGTCTCATCGCACGTTTCTCCGCGGACGTGCGGGTTGAGAGCCCTGGAGAGTAGATCAACGAGAAATATAAAAGAATGGTCCGGATACCCGGACCATTCTTTTACTTATTGCAAATACAGAATACTACTGCGCGCCCTCGCCACCCATATCTGGCGTTGGGATCTCAACGTTTACCTGCGTAGGAGTTGCTGCTCCCCCACCCTTACCGAATCCAGGCCACACAAAGATTGCGATGAGCACGACGGCGATAATGAGGACGCCCGCAATGATCCAGCCACCTGAGCCGCCTTCATTGCCTGAGTTTGGGTTGTTTACGATGGTTGCCATGTACGTATTTGATTAGAAGTATTCCCGCACCCTACTCCTATACAGATGAACACTTCATTAAGAAAGCAAAAGAGTCTTAAGCGCGAGGAAGAAAATAACGAACGCTCCAAGAAGCTCGATACGATTTCCAACCAGGAGTTTCCCTCGATTCCCTAAATAGATACCTATAAATGACATGAGGAGAGCCGTTACGCTAATAGTGCCTATAGCGAGCGGTATGTTCACGGATATGAAATTGAAGGTTATGCCCACTACGAACGCATCAATACTGGTTGCAACCGCAAGTACAAGAAGCGTACGGATGCGGAGTATGTCCTTCTCACGTTCTGTATCCTCCTTCTGAAAGCTTTCCCACAGCATCTGTACACCAACCAAGAGAAGAAGTCCACCACCGACAATGTGTCCGTATGCGGACAGGTACTCTCGGAACCCGTACCCAAGAAGGAGTCCGAGTAGGGGCATGAGCACATGGAAGGCACCGAACAGGAGCGCAATCTTCAAAGCGACGAGAGGCTTCACGCGAGCGAGTGCCCCAGCACCAACCCCCACTATTGCCGCGTCCAAGGAGAGGCTCAGGGCCAGTATGAGTATCTCCGCAAACGACATGATTCCGAAAGCATAGCATCTACAGCCTAAACTCGGGTTTTTGCCTTGTTTACGGCCTATTTACGTGCTAGAATCCGTACACACCAAGAAACCTTGAGCACGAACACCGATAGAATCCGCATAAACCGAGAGATTAGGGCTCCGAAACTCCGAGTTATAGGCGCCGAGGGAGAGAACCTCGGCGTCCTCGACACGGACGAAGCCATTAAAGTGGCCCAGAACCTCGGTCTGGACCTCATTGAGATCTCGCCAAACGCGGTGCCTCCCGTTGCGAAAATCATGGATTATGGTAAATTCGAGTACGAGCGAAGCAAGAAAGAAAGTGCCGCGCGCAGCAAGGTAAAGGTCTCTGAGACCAAGGAGGTTCAAATCAAAGTAGGTACAGGAGAGAACGATATGCGTCTCAAGGCGAAGAAGGCAGCCGAATGGCTCGCCGACGGACACCGCGTTCGCATGGAGCTCTTCCTTAAGGGACGGTACAAGGGCATGGACGAGGCATTCCTCAAAACTCGCCTCGAGAAGTTCATGCTCATGATTCCGTACGCCTACAAAATTGCCGAGCCGGTGACGCGCGCTCCGAAAGGATTTGCCGCCATCATCGAGCGCGACGCGAAAGCAGCAGCTCCCGCAAAGAAGCCAGACAGTCCTGAAACAGAAACAACCCCAGCATGAAAACAAACAAGTCATACACAAAGCGTATCCGCGTAACCAAGAATGGGACGCTTGTTGCGCGTAAGCCGGGTCAGGACCACTTCAACGCGAAGGAGCGCGGACGCACCAAGGGCGTGAAGAGGCGCGCAAACATTCTTACCGTTCCAAAGCGCATTGTGCGCCAGTTCCTCTCAAAGACGAGCAAGTAATTTCAGTAATCATTAACGTATGGCACGAGTAAAAGGAGGAGTCGCATCGGCTAAGCGCCGCCGCAATATATTGGTACGCGCCAAGGGCTATCGCCATGGCCGTTCAACAAAGGTTCGCCTCGCGAAGGAGTCCCTCGTACACGCAGGAAAGAACGCGTTCAATCACCGCCGCGACAAGAAGACTGACTTCCGCCAGCTTTGGATCGTTCGTTTGAACGCCGCTATCCGTGACCTCGGCTACAAGTCCTACAGCACCTTCATCGCTGCTAAGGCAAAGGCAGGTATCGAGCTTGATCGTAAGGTCCTCGCAACCCTCGCTGCACAAGAGCCTGAGGTATTCGCACGCGTCGCCGCAAAGATTCAGGGCTAAGCCCGTTTTACAAAGAAAAGCCCCGCGCTACTGCGGGGCTTTTCTTATTTCTCCTTATGAACACCTTCCTTCGTTACTGTCCACACCTCCCCTTGGCTTGGGACAATCGCTTTGACCCCGAGGAAGTCATGGATTCTTTGTGCGAGGAAACGCTGGGCACTTGGCTCTCCGATAGAGACGAAAATTGCTTTGGCACGCGGAAGCGTCCCTTCGGCAAACTTGAGAAGTCCTTCGCGATCCGCATGTGCAGACCAGCTGGTTAGGTTCTCTACCTTCGCCTTAACCTTCACTTCACGTCCGTCGAGCTTAACCTTCGGTGCACCGTCTTGAAGCAGTCTTCCAGGGCTTCCTGGAGCCTGATATCCAACAATGAAAAGAGTGGTTGTGGGATCCGGCAAGTACTTCGCCTCCCACTTCCCGATACGTCCTCCATGGCTCATGCCCGCTCCTGCGATAATGAGTTTTTGAGATGGCTCCCGTGCGATAGACTCGGAGTCCTCCCGAGACGGCGTCATGGTCAGGAACGGGAACCGGAAAATGCTTCCCTCCTTCTTTGTTTCTGCCTGTGCGGCCGTATTAAAATATTCTCCCGCATGTTTCTCATAGATATCCGTTACACCAATTGCGAGCGGTGAATCAAGGAACACCTGAAACTCCGGAATCTCGCCCGACTCCATGAGGTTTGAGATCTGGTAGAGCATAAGTTGCGTACGCTCCATAGAGAATGCAGGCATGAGGATTGTTCCGCCACGGGCCAAGGCACGCTTCAACGCATCGCGTAGATTCGGCACTCTCTGTTCCAGGTGCTCATGCACACGATCTCCGTACACGGCCTCCATGATAACGGCATCGGCATCCGGTACCATCTCTGCATCGTTCAGATACGGATTTGGCGAATTGCCGATGTCTCCCGTAACAACAAGACTCGTACCGTCTCCGGTATCTTTTACTCGAACAGAGGCAGCACCAAGGATGTGTCCGGTGTCGCGCAGATAGATGGAGAGGCCTGGCGCTATCTCGCGCTCATCATGATACGGGATGGTTTCAACAAGCGACAACAATCGCTCCACGTCTGCTTCTGTATATAACGGCTCCTGGTTGTAGCGCTTGGCTTCCTGCGTGAGCAAGTTAACACTGTCTTTAAGCATCAAGGCCATAAGATCGCGTGTTGCTTCGGTCATATAGGCCTTCCCTTTGAAACCCTCACGAACGAGCTTGGGAGCACGACCTATGTGGTCAAGGTGCGCGTGCGTAATAACGAGCGCATCGATAGACGGTACATCGTACGGAAACGGCTCGTACATGCACCTCATGCAGAAGTCTCTTCCCTGCTCAAGACCCGCATCGATAAGAATCTTTCCCTTCGTTCCTTCTATAAGAAAGTTAGATCCGGTAACGGCTCCTGCGCCGCCGTGAAAGGTTATGCGTAGCGCCATATAGAAAGTCTCGCCAGGAAATACGCAGTCGTCATACCAAGTGCATCCATAAGAAGATCAAGCGAGGTATCGAAATAGAAGTTCGCTTCGCGCTCTGCATTAATCAATAACTCGAATAGTTCCCATCCAATAGCAACACCAAACATAGCAATAAGGAATACGAGGGCGCGGCGCTTTACAAGAAGTGCTATACCAAACGTCGCAACCGTGAGACCACCCACAAAGTGCATCAGGGTGTCGAACCAGAGATAGTGCCAGTACAGAAGATTCGCAAGCGCGTAGTGTTGGAGGAGTGCAAGAATACCCGCGAGAATGAGTGCTGAAAGGAGCCAGGCGAAACGCATAGTCTCTCAACTTTACCATGCTAAAACCCTCACGTTGGTGAGGGTTTTAGCATGGAACCGCCCCCGTCGTGGCAACTTTTTGAAGCCACGTGGGTGCCCGCATCGCGCGACGTCGAGCGTCCGAAGACGCGTACCGGAAACGCGGGATATAAGGCTCCCGAGATAGAATCAAGTTGCGTTTTAGGAGCGGCTCCGGGGACAGTATAGCGCTCTTGTATTCTTGGAACAAAAACAAAGCCCGTCCTTGAGACGAGCTTTGTTTTCAGAGAGTTTACTTACTCTAGGATACCGTCGAGGTTCACGTCGTAGAGAATCTGATCTCCAACGAGACGATAGGTAAGAAGCTCCTCAGGTGTAAACCAGAGGTTAATCTCAGTCTCTGCGTTCTCCGGAGTATCCGAGCAGTGGATGAGATTGCGAACTGCGCGATCATCAATTGCAGCAATGTTGTAGGAGTCAACCGTGTAGTCACCGCGAATAGTACCGACGTCAGAGGTTGCAGGCTCCGTGCCACCCACAATCTTTGTGACAATCGACACCGCTGAATTACCCTCCCACGCCATTATCACGACTGGGCCGCTCGTCATAAACTTCTCGAGCGCGCGGATAATATCCTTACCGTATTCAATAGGCTCCTTCTCAACCGAGAGGCCAGCTGCAGCACGATCCTCCGCAATCTTGGTGCCTTTCTTTATGAACCAGGCATCGTCCTTGTTGTAGTGCTTCCAGATGCGATCACTATCGAGAACCGTAAGCTTAAGACCAATAAGCTTAAGACCGGTGCGCTCGAAGCGCTTAATGATCTCTCCAATAAGGGATCGCTGGACGCCGTCAGGCTTCACTATAACGAAGGTTCGCTCGAGCTTGGGGTGCGGAATAGGCATAAGATGATACTAAAAATCGCCCTGGGGCGTTCTAATATCATGAGTATAGCCTAGGGTAACGCAGGATACCAGCGCTTTGACAGGAAGGCGAATAAAACGTACAGTACCTCCACGTTCTTTTTTGAAACAACTTGGAAGGAATCCAGAGATGGACGTTCAACAGCTCGCTGACCTTGGCCCCACGGCCCCGCTCTCCTCGTCACGGTATTTCCATGACCTGAGAGAAGCACTGGAAAAGATCCTGGACGGCGCGACTTCGTTCACTCACTTCACGATTGTTCATGGAGGTATGGGCTCTATCCGGCTTTTCCACCAAGGACCCTTCGACGGCGCAGTCGATCTACCAGATGGCAGCTCAACTGCCAGCGAGGTCGCCCAGGAGCTTGTCACCTTCGCTCAAGAAGGTGCCCGCTACTCGGACAATCCGCCAGGCAACCGAGTTAAGGGCTGGAGTATCCGGGCCGTAACCATCGGACCGAAAAAGGCTGCCATCGCAGAAGCAGTCTGGGTCTGATCAAAACGTCGAAAGGGCCGTCCCTGAGGACGGCCCTTTTCTATACCCGTTCGTTCGATCTCCTCGTCACCACAATCGTCCCCTCGTCCTCAATAAGGATCGTGTGTTCAGAATGCGAAGAGATTGATCCGTCACGAGTCCGGTACGTATAACCGTCCGGAGCTAAAATAACCGAACCCTTCCCTGCGTTCGCGATAGGTTCAAGCGCAAGCACCATACCCGCCTTAATCTCTTCGCCTGTTCCTGCGTGCCCAAAGTTCGCGATGTAGGGCTCCTCGTGCACTTTGTGCCCTACCGCGTGCCCGCCAAGTACCTTCACTATAGAAAACTTCGTTCCCTTAAACACGGTCTCAATTGCATGCGAGATGTCGCCAATACGCGCACCCGGACGTGCAGCGGCAATTCCCGCTTCAAGCGCGGCTTCCGTTGCAGCAATAAGTCCGCTCGCGTCTTTGCTCACCTTCCCAACCGGAACCGTTACGGCAGAATCGGTAATAAGTCCCTTGTGTACGAGACCGAAATCGAGCGTAACAATGTCGCCGGTCTTAAGTATTCTCGGGGATTCATTCGGGATGCCATGCACCACTTCTTCGTTAACCGAAACACACAACGCAGCCGGAAACGGACGCTGAGCTCCCTCAGGGGTATACCCCTTGAAGGCTGGGAGATCACCTCCGGCAAGGATAAGTTTGAGTGCCGTGTCCTCAAGCGCCTCGGTTGAGACCCCAGGCGCAACCATACCCTCAAGTACCTCGAGAATAGCCGCAAGACGCTTCCCTGACTCGATAATGCCCTCGCGCTCCTCTGGGGTCCGTACAATCATGTTAGATGAGCGCCGCGTGTATAGCCGCCTCTACCTCCTCAGGCGTCCCTGTGCCATCAAGAACAGTTAGGAGATCCTTCTCACGGAAGTAATCGAGCACAGGGGCAGTATGGGCGTCATAGACACCAAGGCGCACACGGATCTTCCCTTCTGTGGAACTATCCGGGCGATCTTCCTCCTTGGCACGCCCGAGCATACGCGCCACAACCTCTTCCTCAGGGACGTCGAGATCAAGAGCGATATATGGCCGCTCAACCCAATCCATGACGGTCGCGAAGCGCTCTGCTTGTGCACGGGTGCGCGGATAACCATCGCAAACAATACCCTGGTCAGGCCGGAGCGCGAGCACCGCACCCTCAAAGAGATAATTCGCAAACCAGTCTGGCAGAAGTTCGCCTGCATCATATGCCTCGCGCACGTGATTAGCGAGCGGTCCCTCGCCCTCTCGGAGTGCTTTAAAACGCTCTCCGGTAGAGAAATGAATCCAGCCTAGCTTCTCTGCTAGGCGCTTTGCTTGGGTTCCTTTGCCTGAGCCAGGGCGGCCGGTAAGGATGACGGTCAATATTGATGATTGCTGCATGTATAGAAAATGTATCAGT
This sequence comes from uncultured bacterium, assembly GCA_947085505.1. Classification (GTDB taxonomy): domain Bacteria; phylum Patescibacteriota; class Minisyncoccia; order Phycocordibacterales; family Phycocordibacteraceae; genus C7867-001. The sequence goes on along the minus strand of CAMTWI010000001.1, from coordinate 14,742 downwards.
TATAAAAGTCCCCTGCTACTCTTAGAGACCAATCTCCTTGCGGAACGCTGCAACTACAGCAATGAAGTCTCGCTTCGCGTCCTCGAGCATTCCCTCCGGGTTCGAAACGACATACGTCGCCTCGGTCTTGAATGAAGACTCATCCACATACCGCATCCGACGCTTTTCGAGCTCCTCTTCGCTCATAGGAGCACGGAGAAGAGCCCGCTTTTCGAGCACGCTCCAAGAGCCAGCATCAATGTAGATAGTACCGAATTCCTCAGGTGGCAGTAAGTCCCGAATCAAGCGCACGCCCTGCACCTCGATGTCTCCCATAATGAGTGCACCCTCTGCCAGGTGCCTCTCGATCTCCTTTTTAGGAGTGCCGTAATAATTCCCCCCATACTCCGCCCATTCAAGAAGGTCTCCTTCTGCTATCTTCGCTTCAAACTCCTCGCGAGAAAGGAAGAAGTAGTCCCTTCCGTGCTCCTCGCCCACACGCGCACTCCGGGTTGTGCAAGACACAGACAACACGAGATCATGAAATACTGACTTCGCGTATGTAATAAGGGTGTCCTTCCCGCTTCCTGTTGGCGCCACAACCGGCACAAACTTTCCTCGGTGTTTGGCGCTCATGGAAGCCACTGTATCACGGGGTAGAGACCCCATGTTTTAATACTCGCGAAGCGAAGCCTGCGCGTCGATCTTGCGGATAAGATCGAGCACAACGTTCACAACGATGAGGAGTGCGGTACCGCCAATCAAGATTGCGGTGATACCCGTGAGACCCTGGATAATGAACGGGATAACGGCAACCAAACCGAGGAACATAGCGCCCGGAAGTGTCACGCGATTGACCACGGTACCAATGAAACTCTCCGTCTCGCGTCCTGGACGAACACCGGGAACGAATGCTCCAGACTTCTGCAGGTTGTCCGCAACGCGCTTTGGCTCAAACGTAATTGAGGTGTAGAAGAACGTGAACATAACCACGAGTACGAAGTAGAACGCGCCGTACGCAAACGGGTTGGCGGCGAATGCCGTGTAGCCTGCAAGCGCTGCACTCATACCAGCCACACCAATAGCCGAAAGACCGGAAAGGACCATCTGCGGAAGCAGAAGAAGCGAGAGCGCGAAGATAATTGGCATCACACCAGCCTGAAGAAGGCGGATTGGAAGGTAGGTTGGTGCTGAGCCCCCACGTGCTGCGCGTGCGTAATGGATTGGAATCGAGCGCTCGGCCTCCGACACAAGCACAACCGTGAAGATAACGAAGAGTCCGAGAACGATGAATCCGAGGTATGCCGGAATATTGGCAGCCGTTGCAGTGAAGAGAAGCTGCGAGAGACCAGCCGGGAGGGCGGCCACAATACCTGCGAAGATGATGAGCGAGACGCCGTTGCCAATACCGAACTCAGTGATGAGCTCGCCGATCCACATAAGAAGCATGGAACCTGCCGCAATGAGGAATACGTTGATGGCGAAATCAAACGGCGTGATGGTGCGAACAATACCCTGACTCTCGAGAAGCGAGAGGAATGCCACGCCCTGCAGAACCGCAAGTGGAATGGTGAGCACTCGTGCTATCGAGGTGAACTTGGTGCGTCCTGCCTCTCCTTCATCGCTGTACATCGCCTTCACTTTTGGAATCAGTACGGTAGCAAGCTGCATGATGATAGAGGCTGTAATGTACGGGCCCACACCGAGCATAACGATAGAAAGATTCGAGAGACCACCTCCCGAGAAGATATTCAAAAGGCCGAGGAACTGGTTGTTCGTGAAGAACTGCTCGAGTGCAATGCGATCTACACCGGGGATTGGAACAGCAGCAAGAAAGCGGAATGCAACAAAGGCGCCCAGGATAAAGAGTATCCGGTTTCGTATAACCCGATCCGAGAAGATGATGTGTACCTTGTGAATCGCCTTGCTAAACATAAGCCTAGGCGAGTATTGAACCTCCCGCGCTTTCAACAGCACTCTTGGCTGCTTCTGAGAACGAGCACGCTGAGATTGAGAGCTTCTTTGTAAGCGTACCAGTACCGAGAATCTTTACGTACGAGACCTTGCCGCCGCGCGCAGTGATAAGGCCCTTCTTGTAGAGCGTCTCTGGGTTAACCGTGTCACCAGCATCAAACGCAGCCTCAAGGGTTGAGAGGTTGATTGGCTCGTACTCATGACGCTTTGCGCGCACCGTACGCGCACGGTTCTTTCCGTGTCCACGACGCTTTGGAAGCTTCTTCAAAATGTCGCGCATCTCAGGACGCTTCTTGTGTCCTGCGCGAGCGTTCTGTCCCTTGGTACCGCGGCCCGAGGTCTTGCCGCGCTTACCACCACGACCAACGCGAGGTGTTGTTATGCGGACGGTCTTAGGTTGGAGAGTGTTGGACTGCATAGAAATAAGGATTAGCGGGAACCGGCCATTGCAAGCGCAGCTACCGTTGCGCGAGCGATGGTGAGCTTGTTCTTAGTGCGAGTGAGAATCTTTGCGATTACGTTAGTGACGCCTGCGTGCTCAAGTACGGTACGCATAGCTGATCCTGCCACCACACCACGGCCCGGAGAAGGGATGATAGTAACAATGGAAGACGAGTACTTAACCGACACATCGTGTGCGATTGAATTCTCGGGGGTGCGCTTTACGGTGATGAGGTGCTTCTTAGCGTCGCGAACTGCCTTGTCGATAGCAAGTGCGGTGTCAGCACCCTTACCAAGACCTACACCAACCCTTCCCTTCTTGTCGCCGATAACAACGGTCACAGAGAAAGAGAAACGACGACCACCGGCCATAACGCGAGCCACTCGACGAACCTCAAGGGTAGCCTGCTCGAACTCAGAACGCTCGCGAGGAGCGCGAGGGCCACGAGAATCCCTACGTCCTCCACCAGGTCCTCCACGGCCACGCTGAGCTCCACGGAATCCGCCACGAGCTGGAGTTGCTGCTGCGTCTGCAGCCGGAGCCTGCGCCTCAACCGCTGCCTCTGGGACAACTGCTGGTGCGTCGGTATTTGTGTCGAGAGTAGTAGTGTCAGTCATGTATTAGAAAGTAAGGCCGTTCTCACGTGCCGCGTCAGCAACCATTTTGATCTGGCCGCCGTACTCGAAGCCTCCACGATCGAAGACAACGGTATCGATACCAGCCTTCTTCGCGGCTTCAGCAACTGCCTTGCCAACAGCCGCCGCCTGTACCGAGAGAGAACCTGGGAACGAACGGCCATGTGCGGCAGCGAGTGTCTTCTCTGCTTCATCATCAATAATCTGAGCCGAGATGAACTTGTTCGACTTGTAGACCGCAAGGCGAGGACGCGCTGCAGTGCCGCTAATCTTTGCGCGGACGCGGTTATGGCGTCGATCGCGGAGTTCCTTCTTAGTTTGAGTAGCCATACGTAATTATTAGACGGCCTTCTTACCCTGCTTGCGACGGATAACCTCGTTGTCGTACGCGATACCCTTTCCGAGATATGGCTCCGGTGGCTTGATTGCGCGGATTTCCGCTGCAAACTGACCAACCTTCTGCTTGTCTGGGCCCTCAATAGTGATGGTGAGCTTCTCAACCTTTGCCTCGAGTCCCTCAGGAATCGGCATAGTTACCTGGTGCGAGAATCCAACGTTGAAAACGAGATCGCGACCACGAAGCTCTACCTTGTATCCCACGCCCTTCATGATGAGTACTTTCTTGAATGGAGTCTCAACACCTGACATCATCGCGCGAGCGTGTGCAGCGAATGTTCCGGTGAGTGCGCGAGCGAGCTTTGAAGAGTTTGCTGGAGCAATCTGGAGTCCCTCAGGAGTCAGGTCCATGGTGATTGCCGAGTGAATCGGCATCGCAAGCGTTGCGTTTGATCCCTTTACCGTGAAGACACCGCCGTCAGTGGTGACAGTTACCTTAGAAGGGATAGCGATTGGCTTCTTTGCAAGACGGGACATAGTACTGAAATAGAATTACCAGATCTCGAAGAGATTCTCGCCGCCGACACGGACCTTACGTGCCTCAGCGTCCGTAAGAACACCACGAGGAGTCGAGATGAGACGAGCGCCTATACCGTTCTTTACGCTGTGCGCTTCTGCGGACGGGGTGTAGAGACGACGACCTGGCTTTGAGACGCGCTTTACGCCGTTGATTGCGTGGCGGCCGCGCTCATCGTACGCGAGGGTAACCTCGAACTCATAGGGCTTCTTTCCCTTCGAAACTTCAGCGACGTAGCCAAGAGACTTCAACTTGTGCGCGATTTCCTCGACATGCTTCGAGAAAGGCACCGACACAGTCGGCTTGTTGATTGCGCCTGCATTCTTGAGGCGGATGATGAAATCTCCTACGCGGTCAGATACCATACGAAAATTACCAGGATGCCTTCTTAACGCCCGGAATCTTACCCTCGCGGGCGAGCTCGCGGAACATGATGCGGGAAAGGCCGAACGGGCGCATGTAGCCGCGTCCGCGTCCCGTAACCGCACAGCGGTTCTTCACGCGGGTAGGGCTCGAGTTCTTCGGGAGCTTCTGAAGGCCCTCCCAATCACCTGCAGCCTTAAGAGCAGCGCGCTTGTCAGCGTACTTCGCGACGAGCTTAATGCGCTTTTCATTGCGGGCGATTTGGGATGCTTTGGCCATAAGAAAAAATAGCTCCGGGGAGCCGTAAAGACAATCTATCAGCTAGGAAGTAGGCTGTCAAACCAATGAAGCCGTCCCGCATACAAAGTGAGAGACTCCGCCGAAGCGGAGCCTTTCTGTGTGCAACAGCGCACAAGGTTCTTCTAGAATCTTGGCTCCTGGACAGCGAAGATGGTGCCCTCGTTCCAGGCCCAGTTGGGCTGATCTGTGGGCCTGCCACCTATACTGTGACCCTCCCTCCAATCGAGCTTAACGCGAACAGGCCGAGAACCTCGCCCAATCACGACGAAGCAACCAATCTGATCCTTGTACCTGAGCGCCTTGAACAGTTCGACGCCAGGCCACTGGAGAGCCCAGTACAGTTGCCACCAGTTGATTGGCTGTGACGTGGTTCGCAGTGCCTCGGGAATCTCATTGGTTTCGGCATAGGAGGACCGGTAGAACAGTACTTTTCCCCCACAGACCGAGTCCAACGCATGCTCTTTGATTTCTTCAGCAAGCTTCGCGCCGACACCATTGATACCAGGAGAACCTGGCCGGATGAACTTTTCCGCATCGAACCCACCGGGGTTATCTGGTACAACCAAACTTCCGATCCTGGTTAGACCGGGCATGTCTTCTTTCATGTGATGATCCTCCTCTGAAGACAACTATACAAACTAATTAATAAAAAGCAAGAAGGCCCTTTATGGGGCCTTCTATACTCTTATTTACCTCTGGATTACTCAGCGTCCTTCTTGAACGGAATCCCGAGGTGGCGGAAGAATGCGTCTGCCTCCTCTTTGGTCTTTGCGGTTGTAACGAGGGTGATCGCGAGGCCGAATACGTCCTTGAGGTCCTCTTCAGCGGTCTCAGGGAAGATCGTATGGTCCTTGATGCCGATGGTGAGGTTGCCCATCTCGTCGATTGCGGTGGCGTTCAAGCCGCGGAAGTCACGAGTACGAGGAAGCGTGATGTGGATGAGCTTCTCGAGGAACTCGTTCATGCGAGCGCCGCGAAGCGTAACCTGGTAGCCCACAATGTCGCCTTCGCGCATCTTGAACTGTGCGATGGACTGCTTTGCAGGACGTGCGGATGCCTTCTGGCCCGTGATGCGAGCGAGACGGCTCTCCACGAGTGCCTTCTTCGCCTTGTCTGCCTTTCCAACACCGGACGAAACCGTAATCTTGAGGAGCTTCGGAGAAGCGTTCACGTTCGTGTAACCGAACTTCTCCTTGAGAGTCTCGAATGCGCTAGCCTGCTTTTCTTTGGTGATCATACTGAAATCGTTATGCGAGGGTGGTGCCGCTCTTTACGGAGATGCGCACGTTCTTGCCGTCCTTGTTGGTCTCGCGCTTTACACGAGTACCCTTCTTCTCCTTCGGGTCGTAGAACATGACGTTCGAGATAGCGATAGCCGCTGGCTTCTCGACGATGCGTCCAGTCTGGCCGCGCACGCCACGGTTATGGCGCTTTACGAGACCAACACCTTCAACAACGATCTTCGCATCCTCGCGAAGAATACGCTCGACGGTTCCCGTCTTGCCCTTGTCCTTGCCTGAGATAACGACAACGGTGTCGCCCTTCTTGAGCTTGAACTTAGCGGTCTGCTTTCCTTGAGTTGCTTTAGACATAGGTAATAGGGTTATACAACTTCAGGCGCGATAGACGCGATGTTCTGCCAACCCTTCTCAACAAGGTCGCGCGGAACCGGTCCGAACACACGGTTACCCTTTGGACCCATCTCCTTACCCTGCTTCTCGATAAGGACAACCGCGTTGTCATCAAAGCGAACATAGATACCCGACGCGCGGCGGAATGCCTTACGCTGGCGAACAACAACGGCCTTGTAGATATCCTTCTTCTTAACCGCCTTGCGGGGCTCAGCTGACTGAATGGATACAACCACCACGTCGCCAATCTCAGCGTAGCGGCGCTTTGAACCTCCAAGCACCTTGAAGACGCGCGCAACCTTTCCGCCTGAGTTGTCTGTAACCGCTACGATTGACTGGGGCTGTACCATAAATAAGAGATTACTTTACGAGCGTGAATGACTTACGCTTCGACTTCGGTGCGCAGGCGACGATAGTAACCTGATCCCCTACCTTAGCAGTGTTGCCTTCGTCATGAACGAGGTACTTCTTGGTACGAGTCTGGTACTTCTTGTACTTCGGGTGCTTCACGTAACGCGATACCGCAACGGTGATCGTGTCAGTCATGGCCGTCTTTACGACGGTTCCCTTGAAGGACTGAGGCTTAACAGTTGTTGGTGTAGTTTCCATAAATTTATGCGTTGTTCTTCTGCGCAGTCTGCTCAGTAAGAAGACGAGCGATGTCCTTACGGACCTTTGAGAGCTTCGAGGCGTCCTTTGCGCGACCACCGCTGGCTGCGAAGCGAAGAGAACGGAGCTCTTCACGCTTCTCGCCGAGGAGCTTAGTGATCTCCTCTGGCTTCTTATCCTTGAATGAAAGTTTCTTAGCCATGATATTAGCGGGTGATGACGGTTGTCTTCAAAGGAAGCTTCGATCCTGCGCGGCGAAGTGCGTCACGAGCCTTTGCATCGTCGACGCCGTCGAGCTCGAAGAGGATGCGTCCTGGACGAACCTCGAACACGAAGTGCTTCGGATCTCCCTTACCCTTACCCATGCCCACCTCAGCCGGCTTGTTTGTGATTGGACGGTCCGGGAAGATGCGAATCCAGAGTTTGCCTCCCTTTCCGGTAACGCGGGTAAGCACCTTACGAGCAGCTTCAATCTGGTTTGAAGTAACGCGAGACGGGGTCGTCGCACGTAGACCATAGGAACCAAACGCAACCGTAATCCCACGAGTATCAGGACGCGCAAGACGCTCCGGGGACTTTCGTCCGGTCTGCCACTTGCGGTGCTTAACTTTCTTAGGGAATAGCATAGTACTGAAATTTAGCGGCGCGGGCCGTTAGTGGTCGGACGCTCAGAAGCTGGGCGGGTTCCAGACTCAGCGTTGAACGTCTCACCGAGGTAGATCCACACCTTGATACCAAGGAGACCGTACGGGAGAAGTGCTTCAACGTGTGCGTAGTCGATGTTTGCACGGAAGGTCTGAAGCGGGATACGACCGCGCTTTATCTGCTCGGTGCGGCTCATGTCAGCGCCACCAAGGCGTCCTGAGAGAACGATTCGAACACCGATAACCTCGCGAACGGCCATGACCTTCTCAACCGTCTGCTTAAGCACACGGCGGAATGGCATGCGCTTCTCGAGTCCCTCAGCAACCATGTAGCCGACAACCGAGGCCGAAGTCTCAGGCTGGCGGATCTCCATGATGTCGAGCTTTACCGCGCGCTTAGCACCGGTTGCCTTTGAATTAATGAGTGCCGTTACTTCGTTCCGGAGCTTGGTTGCGTTCTCGCCCGAGCGGCCGATAACGATACCAGGACGTGCGGTGTGAAGGATCACGCGAACCTCACCCTGTGAGCGCTCGATCTCCATGTCCGCAATGTGCATAGCCTTCGCGCGCTTCTTAAAGTAGCCACGGATAGCCGCATCAACCGCAATGTTCTCGCGGTAGGACTTCTTGTCTGCAGCGAACCAGCGGCTCTTCCAGTCACGGATGATGCCAAGGCGATGCGCGTACGGATGGACAGTGTGAGTCATGGTAATTACTTGGTGTCAGATGAAAGACGTACGAAAACCTGAGAACGGCGGCGGCGGATAGGAGCCGAACGGCCCATAGCGCGCGGCATAGCACGGACGATCATGCCTGCGGAGTCCACGCGGATCTCTGCAACCTTGAGGGTGTCCATGTCCTCGCCACGAGCCTTTGCGGTCGCTGCTGCTGACTCGATGAGCTTCTTTATAGGAAGCGCAGCGCGCTTTGGGAGGAACGTGAGCGCTGCAACAGCCTCCGAGACCTTCTTTCCCTTCACAAGCTCCGTAACGAGGCGCACCTTGCGGGGCGACTGGTTGTACGTGTCGATAGACGCGCGGATAGCCTTCTTTGCTTCCTCCTTGCGGATTGCGGCTGGCTGCTTGTGAGTTCCAGTAGAGGCCATGATTATTTCTTCTTAGGTGCAGCAGGAGCTGCCTTAGCGGCCTTCGCAGCAGCAATCTCAGCCTGCTGCTTCTTCTGCTCGAGCTGCTTCTGCATCTTTCCTCCGTGACGGGTGAACTTCTTGGTAGCAGCGAACTCGCCTAGGCGGTGACCTACCATCTCCTCGGAAACGAGGACATCTATGTGCTTCTGGCCGTTATGGACACCGAAAGTGAACCCAACGAACTCAGGAGCGATCTGACTTGCCCGTGCCCACGTCTTAATAGCCGGGGTTGAACTCGGCTTCTTGTCCTGAACTTTCTTCAGGAGCTTGATATCGACGTATGGGCCTTTTTTAAGGGAGCGGGACATAGATAGACAATGGAAAGCCCGCCAAGCGGGATAGATAGAATCTATAGGAAACGTGAGGAAGTGTCAAACTTTACGGGCTCTTTTAGGCTATTTCCACGACCACAACCCTATAAGGAGGTACCAAGGACGTATACTTAGCTCCATGATCGACTTCAACACCCCAGAAGCGCGCCAAAAAGAAATCCTTGGTGTCGTTATCCTCGTAGGACTCGTACTCGCCTTTACCGTCTGGTACATGGCTACCCATAAAGCTCCAGAACCCTTCACAGGTATTCCTGAGGAGACTGCGACAACCACCCCAGAAGCACTTCCCCCTATAGTTATCGAGGAGCATGGCCAGTACTTCGACATCGTGGCCACGTACCCTGCTGAGACTGCCCTCAAGGCTTCTCTAGGCGTCGAAGCAGACGCAGCGGCAGTTGCCGCTATGGAAGACTTTGTCGAAGCCTCTGTGAGCCAATTCAAGAAACAAGGCAACTTCGACAACCTTACACCTGAAAACATCCAGATTATGGGTCTCTCTGCGGACCGAAAGGAGAGCATAACAATTGCATACGAGGAGATGCGCGGAAAAAACACTGTCTCCTACGCCTATACACTCTTTGTAGATACGCTCGGCGCACACCCGAATACCTTCTATCGCACCTTCACGTTCGACCTTACGTCGGGTGCAAAACTTGATATCGCGAGTCTCTTTGTTCCCCGTTCCGATTATCTGCGTCGTCTCTCAGCAATTTCTCAGTTCGAGCTCGCGAAGTCTCTTGGCGAGTTTGCAAACGTTGCATACATCGCTCAGGGCACAGGTCCTGAACCCTTGAACTACCAAGCTTTCGTTATTAAAGACAATGCGCTCGTTCTCTTGTTCCCCCCATATCAGGTGGCACCCTATGCAGCAGGAAGCCAGAAAGTGTCGATTCCGCTCGAGCAACTCGCAGAGATCTTAAAGCCAGAATATAAGACAAAGTAAGAACACAAAGAACAAACCGCCCTTTCGGGCGGTTTGTTCTTTTGCTTATCGCTTCTTCCCAACCTTTCGGCGAGAGACGATGAACTTGTTTGAGTACTTCTTCGGCGTACGAGTCTTCTGTCCCTTGCCGGTTGGCTTGCCCCACATGGACTTTGCGCGACGGAGACCACGTCCCTGCTTACCTTCACCACCTCCGTGTGGGTGATCAACTGGGTTCATCGCAGTACCGCGAACGGTTGGGCGAATACCCTTCCAACGGCTCTTACCTGCCTTTCCGTAGTTCTGGAGGCGCTGCTCTTCGTTACCTACGCTACCCACCGATGCCCATGCGGATTCGATAACTTTGCGGATCTCAGACGACGGCATCTTGATCTGCGCGTACCCAGCGTCATGCGCAACGATCTCTGCGTAGTTTCCTGCTGAGCGTGCGATGCGCGCGCCAGCGCCGGGACGAAGCTCAACGTTGTAGATGAAGGTTCCGGAAGGAATCTTGCCGAGCGGGAGACGGTTACCGGTCTTAATCGGTGCCTTCTCAGACACGATGAACGTGTCGCCAACCTTCATGTCCTTAGGAACAGTGACGTAACGACGCTCGCCATCAGCGAATACAACGAGTGCAATGAACGCAGTACGGTACGGATCGTACTCAATAGTCTCAACGCGTGCGGGGATGTCGTGCTTGTTGTACTTAAAGTCGACATCGCGAAGACGCTTCTTATGACCGCCACCCTGGTGACGAGTGGTGATGCGACCTGCGTTGTTGCGACCTGCCTGATTCTTCTTCGAAGAAAGGAGCGCCTTGTGCGGCTTCACGCCAGGCGTAAGCACGCCACGGTACGTGACGACGGTCATGCTGCGGCGAGATGCGGATGTTGGCTTGAAAGACTTCATAGTAATCAGGTTATGCGAAGGTGATGGTGTCACCTGACTTCAGGTAGACGTAAGCCTTGTGGCGGCGTGCGCGAGTTCCTACACCGCGACGAGTGCGGAGGGATACCTTCTTTGCCGGAAGGTTAACCATACGAACCTTCATTGGCGTGACCTTGTAGGCTGCGATGATCGCGTTAGCCACGTCGATCTTGGTTGCTGAAGGTGAGACCTCGAAAACGTACACACCATTCTCGGAAGAGATGAGTGCCTTCTCAGAGAACCATGGGCGCTTCAGGATGTTCGCGAGGCGAGCATCGTCAGAGGCAAGAATACCGCGACCCCAGTTACGGGTCTCGGACTTGGCCTTCTTGGCCTTGGTTGTCTTCTTATCGTTAGAGAAAAGTGCCATACAAGTAGTGTTATGCCTTCTTTGTTAGGCGAGCCGCAAGAATCGGAAGAGACTCATTTGGATTCTCGATGACGAGGAACTTCTTGTTCACGAGGTCGACTGGGTTCAGGTTACGAACCTCCTCGAGGGTAAGGCTACCGATGTTGCGGTAGGACTTCTCCGTATTCTCATCCTTCTTCGCAAACGCAAACACCGCTGCGTTCTTGCGCTTAGTTGCGAGCTCGGAAACTCCTGCTCCCTTTGCGACTGCCTTGATCATCGCTACCGCGTCAGCGGTCTTTGGAGTAGCGAATGCGAACGAATCAACAAAGATAACCTGGCCGTCGCGATGCTTGCGGGAGAGCACGGTTGCAAGAGCTGCAACGCGCATCTTCTTGTTGATCTTAACGGTGTAGTCCTTCTCAGCGCGTGGACCATGGGTCACACCTCCACCCCTCCAGATTGGAGAGCGCGTCGAGCCGTGACGCGCGCGTCCGGTTCCCTTCTGCTTCCATGGCTTCTTGCCGCCACCGGAAACCTCACCACGGAACTTCGTATGTGCGGTTGTTGGGCGAGCGTTTGCCTGCATACCAACGACAACCTGGTGCACGAGGTCTGAATTCCACTTAACCCCAAAGAGCTCAGCAGGAAGAGAAACAGAACCTGCCTTCTCGCCCTTTACGGACCAGACCGTTGCCTCAAGAGACACTTCCTTTGAAGCGCTCTTCGGCATAGGAGCCTCCTTCTTGGCAGGAGCCTTCTTAGCGACGGTTTTCTTTGCGGGGGTAGCCATAGTACTAAAATTACATCGAACGAATCTCGACGAGTGCGCCAGGAGCTCCTGGAATAGCACCGGAGATGATCATTTCGCCTGTTGCGGCGTTTACTTTCAAAACCTTAAGGTTCTCTACCGTAACACGATCGGAACCCATGCGGCCAGCCATGCGCATGCCCTTGGCAACCCTGCCGCCTGCGCGACCACCACCACCGATCGATCCAGCCTCGCGCTCCGAGTGCTTCTGACCGTGGCTGCGACGGCCTCCATGGAAGCCATGGCGCTTCACGACACCCGCAAAGCCCTTACCCTTAGAGGTTGAAGCAACAACGACCACGTCGCCCTCAGAGAAGGTGTCAGCGGTGATCTCGGAACCAACCGTAAGATCGGTTGAATCAACGCGGAACTCCTTCATGACCTTGTAGGCCTTGCCCTTGGTGTGACCAAGCTGAGCCTTGTTTACGCGCGCTTCCTTCTGATCCTGGTACGCGACCTGTACGGCCGAGTATTTGTCAGCTCCCTCTGAGGTCTTCACCTGCGTCACCACAACCGGCCCCGCGTTAACCACGGTACCGGCAAACACTTCACCCTTGTCATTGAAGACCTGGGTCATGCGTCCTTTGCGAGCGAGGATGAATTTCATGGGTAAAAATAAAGCGCGCCTTCAATAGCGCGTTCAGCTCCTCTTGAGCCTCCCGGCCATTGGTCCGGGGTCCGAAGACGCCGTACATAGCAACTCAGGGACTATACACGGTTCTGTTTCCCGATGCAAATCCCGTGCTAGAGTGCCTTTGTCATCGTTTGGATGACAGAAAGGATGATCTTTCCGATGCAAGACATCGAAGGAGACAACGGTCTCGGAATCAGTACCGACACCCTCGTCGGCGACGGCGGCACTGGCTGCCTCGGAGACGGCGGGGGCGGGTGTCTCGGCGACGGCGGGACCAAGACCTGAAGTCTGTCCGAAACAACTGAGCCCAAGGCTCGATGGAGGCCCGGCGCATGCGCCGGGCCTTTTTCTATACACACCTATGTTCAGAGAACGGGACCTATTCTCGGTACACTAAAGGAGCCACGCATTCGGCCTGGCAGTGATGGAGGTTTCTCATGCGACACATTGTTCGATGCCCGCCTGCGGCAAGCAGGGCGTGCGCGGGAATCAGCCTGCGCACCGCGTGAGGAGGTGATCCTTTTCTCATGAGGCAGTGAAAGCTCCTCATGTTCTACCCGGGCCCAGCGCACTCTATCGCGCTGGGTCCACCTGTTTGATACTGTTCATACAGAAGGAGGTACATCATGCCGACAGCGAAGATACTTGTGTTCCCTACCGAAGGACGCGTAGTTCTACGGGAAGGAGACCCTGACTTTGATGCACTCTCGCTCAGCCCATCTCAGGAGTGTATCGACGAAATTGAGGAGATGGAGCGCCAGAACAGAAGGAACGTCGCAGCCTTGCTTCGAAGGAACTTCATTCTGGACTAGATAAAGCGAGCCCCGTCGTGTTAGCGACGGGGCTTCTTGCGTTTGCGCTCTGATGGAGCATCGTCAGGGGCGGTCGTAAACCTTCCACCCACCTTCTTTCCAGCGATAACGATTCCTCTTTCGTACCGGTACCGTCTCGCCTTCTTGTTCCAAAGCTTTTTCGTAAGCGGGGGCAGTCTCGTTACTCCCGTTTCTGGCGGCCGTGCATCATGCATGGCCTTTAGAACCACCCCAACTCCGGCAAGACGCTTGCGTTCGCGTATCACCTCGTCAGTAGGTTTGCTACTCCTTACAAAGCCCATGCGGGTCTCCTTTCCAAACAAAGAACAGAGGGTGAGCATACTGCTCTCGCACAACCAACGCAACACGCTTCAAATAGAGGGAGCCCCGTTGCTCTTGCAACGGGGCTCTGTCCGAATCAGACCCTTACCGGTATATGGCCGCCTGTTCCCGGGTGAGGCGAAGCTTGCGTGCGAGATGCCTGACTTCGCAGCTCCAGTAGTGGATCCTGCCTTGCCACTCGAGTTCGCCCTCGTACTTGTCCTCCACGCCACCCAAACAGACCGGCTGATACGCCTGGTTTGCTCTCATGCCTTCGTACGAGTACTGCAGTGAGCGATTTGCCAACCGTAGCTTCGTTATAAGCGAGCGTCGCTTGCGCGCTTGACGCATACGCCACCATCGAGACAGATTCATGTGCTGTGCCTCCCTTTCTGGAATGAACATCTCATAGGCTACATATAAAAGCAAAACCGCCCTCTCGGACGGTTTTGCTTTGTTCCCTTTCGGGGTTAGACCATCTTCACATCAATCGTAACGCCAGAAGGCAGGGTGAGGTTCGTGAGAGCCTCGATAACCTTCGGGTTCGGACTGAGGATGTCGATCAAACGCTTGTGGATGCGCATCTCGAACTGCTCGCGTGCGTCCTTATGAACGAACGTTGAGCGGTTCACGGTCCAGCGCTTGATCTCGGTTGGAAGCGGCACCGGGCCGACGATTTGCGCGTCGAAACGGTTTGCTGTGTCCATGATCTGCTTCACCGAGAGATCCAGGATCTTGTGCTCGTAGGCACGAACGCGGATCCGGAGCTTCGGCTCACTAGCAGGAGCTGCCTCCTTCTTTACGGTCTTCTTCGCGGTTGTAGCCATAACGAGTAAGAAGTTAGATCGAGTTAGGCAACGATCTTCGTAACCACACCTGCGCCCACCGTCTTGCCACCCTCGCGAACCGAGAAGCGGAAGTTAGATCGGAAGAGCGTCGTGTAGGGAAAGAGTGTCACCACCTACGTGTAGATCTCGGTGGTCGCCGTATCATT